>JBAXNN010000025.1:0-13876 GCA_037133755.1 Thermoleophilia bacterium | reverse complement strand
AGCTCGACGGCCTCCTCCGAGATCTCCTCGCACTTGCCGATCCCGACGCAGGTCTCCGGGTCGATCACGATATGCACCTTCATCACACGGCTCCTTCTGCTTGCCGAGTCACGGTATCAGGACGAGTCGGCCGTCGACATCGCCCGTGCGGATGCGGCGGTGCGCCTCGGCGGCAGCCTCGAGCGGCAGGCGCTCGACGCTGTACTGCAGGTCGCCGCGCTGGGCGATCTTGATCACCTCGGCGATGTCATGGCGCGAGCCCCACATCGACTGCGTCCACCAGGTCTCGTGCGGTACGAGGGAGAACCCGAAGGGGACGCTGCCGCCGTACGCGCCGACGTTCACGACGAGGCCGCCGCGGCGGATGATGCGGTTGGCCACGGCCAGCGTGGCATCGGCGCCGACGTAGTCGTAGACCACGTCGATCGGCCCCTCGAGCTCGTCGGTGTCGCACACCTCGTGCGCGCCGAGCTCGAGTGCGCGAGCACGCTTCGCCTCGCTGGTGTCCGCGACGATCAGGTGCGCGTCGGTCATGGCGCGCAGGTACTGAATGCCGAACTGGCCGAGGCCACCGGCGCCGATCAGCACGACCTTGGCGCCCGCGGGCATCCAGTCAAGCGCTTTGCGCGTGGCGCGATAGGGCGTGAGCGAGCTGCAGCCGAACGTCGCGGCGAACGCCGGGTCGAGGTCGCCGATCGGGAAGAGGTACTTCGGGTGCGGCACCTGCACGTACTCGGCGTAGCCGCCGTCGTGCACGAGCCCCGCCTCCTTCACGTGATCGCAGAGCTGCTCCTCGGTGGCGTCGCAGTAGCGGCACGCCCCACAGCCCCACGGCGGGTAGACGACGGCGAGGCCAGCGGGCGTCTCGACGGTGATCTCGTGCCCCATCACGAGCGGCGTGGGCAGCGCGGGCCAGCGGCCCTCGACGACGTGCAGGTCGGAATGGCAGACGCCGGCGGCGACGACCTTCAGCCACTGGGCGTCGGGCCCCATCAACTCGGTTGGCACGGCACGCTCTTCGAGCACCAGCTCGGCGTTGAACGCGGGCAGGACGACGGCGCGGTACGTCTCGCTCATCAGGTGCGCTCGTCCGCGATACGGCCAAGACCAGCCTGGAGGCGCGCGGTACCCCGCACGTGGCCTTCCATCAAGGTGCGGGCACGCGCCGGCTTCCCCGCCGCGATCGCCTTGACCAGTTCGACATGCTCGCGGTCGGCAATCGCCAGCACCTCGGCGGTCGTGGGCAGAAAACGAGAGATGCGGTACGCCTCGGCACGCAGCTCGGCGATGCGCGAGACGAGCCGCGGCGAGCCAGAGGCGTCACCGATCACGAGGTGCAGCAGCGCGTCGCGCTCGGACCAGGCATCGAACGGCTGCATGCCGATCATGCCCTCGACGATCGACTCGAGCAGCGCACGCTGTTCGGTCGTGGCACGCTCGGCCGCCAGCGCAGCGGCACCACCCTCGACCACGGCGCGTTCGGTGGCGAGATCCTCGAGGGCCTGCGCATCGGGTGCCTCGGCCTCGGGGAGCAGCGCCTGTGCGGCGCCGGGCGTGATGAACGTCCCGCCGCCACGCCCACGGCGTGTCTCGATCAGGCCAGCACTGCGCAACACGACCAGCGCGCTGCGCAGCGAGACCGCAGAGATCCCGAGCGCAGAGGCCAACTGCATCTCAGAGGGGAGTCGATCGCCGGGCTTGAGCAGACCGAGACCGATGGCCTCGCCCAGCCGCGCGACGGTTTCGGCGACCGCACCCGCCCCGCGGACCGGCGTGAAGACGGTCCGCTGGACGAGGCGGTCGACGGTTTCCCGTTCGGTCTCAGGAGCGACGCGACTCACGCGTCGTCAGCAACCTCGACAGAGGCGTCCTCGATCATCTCCTCGAGCTCGTAGCTGTCGTGCGCATCAGCCATGTGGGCGTTGACCTGCTCGATCAGCTCCTCCATCGAGTCGGCGCGGATCTCCGTGTCGCACGCGTGCTCGTTGCAGCTCCATTTGCGCGCCATGATCAGCCTGCCTCGACGCCGATGACGAAGTCCAGGTTCGGATCGAGGATGTCGTCGATCAGCGTCTGGTCGGGCGTGATGTTGAGCTCGCGGCAGCGGTTCTTGTAGTGGCGAACCTTCTGCAGCTGGTACTTCTGCAGATCGAGCTCGGGCACGAAGCGCTGGTACTCGAGCATGCCCACGGCGTTGCCGCGGTAGAGGTTGATCGCGTCATGCACGACCTGCTCGAGCTCGGGGCGCTTCTCGATCAGCTCGCGGCAGGCCGCGGTGCCGAACGTGATGTGACGTCCCTCGTCGGCGACGATCTGCTTGAAGCCGTGGCGCAAGGTGCCGAGCTTGCCCCAGATGTCGCAGGTGTCGATGACGATCTCGTACGACGGCATCGTCAGGACGCCCTCGACCCAGATGTTGTAGAGCGTCGAGAAGCGGACGAAGCCCTCCTCGACGGCCTTCAGGTCGCCGGCGTGGCAGGCGTCGATCAGCTGATGGCCGAAGTACGGCAGCCCCTCGTAGACGGGCTCGCCGGTGGCGTAGCGACCGGTCGGGTCGACGGTCTTCTCGCGGTCGATCCAGTACTCGCGCAGCTCGTCGGGGTCGACGGCGCCGACGACCTTCTCGTGCCACATGGCGAAGAACTGCGAGTGGCGGGCCTCCTCCATCATGAAGCTGGAGAGGAACATGGTCCAGTCGAACTTGCCGAGCGCGTGGGCCGCGTAGATCATCGGCAGCGTCTCGTCGGTGACCTCCTGCTCGCCGCCGAGGAAGCGCACGGTGATCATCACGATGCCGCGCTGCTGCTCGGGGGTGAGTTCCTGGAAGTCACGGGCGTCGGCCTCGTAGTCGAACTCGCCCGGATCCCAGAACTTGCGCATCGCCTTCTCGTACTTGCGATAGATGGGCCCGGCCATCATGTCGCGGCTGAAGCGAAGGCGTGATTCGAGCGTGCGCTCGGGCTGGTCCTCGATGGTGGCCATGTGACTCCCCTGCAATCTAGAACGTTGAAACTAGAGGTTATGGTAATGGCCAGCGCCCAGCTGTCAAGGCAGATCGAACCGACACTCGTTGTTGTCGTTATCATGCGAAAAACATGAACAAAGCCGACCTAGCTCTGGAAGATCTCCGCCATCTCGTCACGCTGTCGGCGGTCGCTCCGTCGCTGAGCGGCGCGCAGCGCGTTGCTATCGATCGGATGATCGCGGACCTGACCGAGCGCGTCGGGCCGGTCGTGCCGAAGCGGCGCGCGGCCGCGATCCTCGACATCTCCGCACAGGCGCTCGAGGCGTGGGTGAAACGCGGTCGCCTCCACGTCGTGCAGCCGCCCCGGGGATCGCGTGCCGGCATCGATACGGCGGCGCTGATCTGGACTGCGAATCAGATCCCCGCGGGCACGGCGCGCCCGGGTCGCGTCGTCGATCGCGCGCTTGAGATCGCCAGACGGCGCGAGGAGTTCTGGCGGTTCAACGAGGCCGCGAGTGTCGCCGAGGGCCAGGCGTTCGCGACACTCTCCTTCGCGGAGAGGATTGTGCAGCTCGACGCACACTATGCGACGATCAACGCGCTGGCCGCGGTGAAGCTCAGATCTCGCGCTCCGGTACCGACGAGCGAAGCGGCGGTGGCTCGGTGAGCGATGACCTCAGACTCATCGACCTCCTGCGCTCCCTCGATCGTCATGGCGTCCGTTACGTGATCATCGGCGGCGTTGCCGTCGGCCTGCACGGGTATGCCCGCGCGACCAAGGATCTCGACGTGATCATCGAGCCGAGCGCCGAGAACATCGAGCGCCTCTGGGCGTTCATCGAAGACGTGGATGCAGAGCCTCTGGCGATCGACGACTTCGAGGCGCGCGAGCTGCCGCTGCCGTTCGAGCCGCAATCGATTCTCGAAGGTGGCGGCAACTGGCTCTTGCGGACGCGGTTCGGACGCATCGACATCATGCAGTACGCGGAAGGCGCCCCCGAGTATGCCGAGCTCGCGGCCGAGAGCGATCTGGGCGATCTCGAAGGGCTGTCGGCACCGGTGCGCGTCTGCAGCCTGCGTGATCTCCTTTCCATGAAGCGCGCCGCCGGACGCAGCGTCGATCTCGTCGACATCGAGCGCCTTACGCTCATCCGCCCCGACGCGGAGTAGGCACCTCACTACAGTCAAGGCCATGCAGCCTGGACACCTGATCCACCACGAGCCCGTCGCGACCTCGATCGCGGGAGCCCACGCTTGGCGTGTCCGCTACCTGTCGCGCGATATCGCCGAGCGCGATCAGGAGACAACGGGACTTGTGATCGCACCGGAGTCCGCGGGGGTGGACCGACCGATCGTGACGTGGTGCCACGGCACGACCGGCCTCGGCGATGCCGCCTGCCCGTCGGCACAGCCCGATCCCGCGCGTGAACTGACCGGGTACTTCACCCCGCAGTCCACACAGCAGATCGATTGCGGCGTGCCCGGCCTACAGGCGATGATCGATGCCGGCTGGGTGGTATGCGCGACCGACTATCAGGGCCTCGGCTCGCCCGGCGTGCACCAGTACACCGTTGGCGTGACGAACGGCCGCGACAGTGTGTTCATCGCGCGCGCGGCGCGTCACCTCGACGCCGGCGCGGGTACCAAGCTCGGCGTGATCGGTTGGTCGCAGGGTGGCAACGCCGCGGCGGCCGTTGCCGAGCTCGACGCTGACGACTTCGGCGAGCTCGACCTCGTCGGTTCGGTCCTCTACTCCCCGGGGGTGCCGATCATGGCCCTCGCCCATCCCGTCGGCGACTCGGCGGGACTCTCCGACCCGACGGCCACGCCGACCGCGCACCTGGTGATGATCCTGAAGGGCATGGCCGCAGCGTTCGACGGCCTCGACGTCGCCGACATCCTCACGCCACTCGGCGTGGAGCTGATCGAGACCGCCTGGAACGACCAGCCCGTCCATCACCTCGACGACGTGATCAAGCGGACCTTCCACCTCAAGGGCGCACTGGTGCGCTCAGACCCGCAGAACTTCGACGCGTGGAAGACCGCGATCGCCCGCAGCTCGGCTGGCCAGACGAAACCTCGCTGCCCGCTGCTGTTGTGCGTCGACGCCTTCGGCGGTGGCCTCGTCGTCCCCGTGCCGTGGCAAGAGGGCTACCAGCAGGCCGTCGAGGCCCACGGCGGGCAGATCGAGCGCATCGACTTCCCGAACGACGACCACTTCAGCCTGCCGCAGGCCGCCGCGCCGCAGGCGCAGGCGTGGCTCGCGCTGCGCTTCGCGCAGTAGCGGGGCGCAGGCGTCAGTCGCTCAGTTCGAGAGCTCGGAGAGGCTGCCGGAGCGAATCTTCTGCATCTGCCTGTTCTGCTGGAGCACGAAGTCGAGGAACGCGTCGGAGGAGACGGAGTCGGGTCTTGCGACCTCGGAGTCTCGGGGCTTCACCTTAATGAGCAGCGTCTCGATATCGACGGAGTCGTTGTTTCTGACGACGCTGGCGCCGCGGTTGTACTCGCCGACGTAGTTGCTGGGCTGCTGGTACGTCGGCTTGATCTGCTTGATCACGTTGGTCTGCACCTGCTGGATCTCGCCGGAGTACTGCGCGGTGATGCGCGCACTTGCGACTTCGGCGGAGGCGTTGTTGCCGGAGAGGAAGCGGATCGAGGAGCTGTCGGGGAGGTTCGCGTAGATGTCATCCATGGCGGCTTTCTGTTGCCCGGCGACCTGCTTCGTCGATGTTCCGTTGAGCTGCTTCCGGAAGTTACGGTTCCAGTAGCCCTTGGTCGTGAACATGTCCTTGAAGAACTGCTGTTGCGGGCACGGTTGGTTCGGGAACTTGCCGGTCGCATTGAAGAGTTTCAGATTCTTCGCTTCCTGGGCATTGCGCACCGTCGACCGCACGGTCGCGAGGCTAACCTTCAGCGTTTTCGCCTCTGCGGGCGTGGCTGCCACGAGTGTCCGCACGGTGCCCTTGACGGCGAGGAACTTCGTGGCGATGCCCGCCAGGCCGGAGAAGATCGCTCCGGAGAGTGCCCCGATGCCGGCGGCTATGCCGACGGAGCTCCAGTCGATGACGCCGCCGTTGTCCTTCACTTGGGTGAGGACTTCGCCCGCGGCTCCCACGATCGCACCACCAACTGCGCCGATGGCGACTTGGGCGGCGATCGCGCCGAGTCCGTAGGAGGCGCTGAGCATCGGGCCGATGCCGAAGGTGAACGATCCGACGACGGCGCCGACGACGACGGCGGCGATTGCGCCCCACAGCCAGCCCCAGGAGGCGTTGCCGGACGCGTCAGCCATGTTGATCGGGTCGCCGGTGGCGTACTCGTAGGTGTTGAGGGACGCGGTGATGGTCGGGTCGGTCTGCAGCCAGCGCCCGCCGTCGGGGGTGTAGACGCGGGCACCGATGATCATTAGCGGCACGGCCAGGCGCAGCGTCGTCGCGCCGCGGCCGGCCTTCCAGCCGAGGCTGTTGACGACGAGGTCGAGCGGCGTCGCGGGGTTGTCGCCGCGCGAGGCGCTGATTGGCTCGCCGCCGGGCGAGTAGAGGTGCGTGCGCGCCGGAGCGGCGGTGCCGGCGGAGCGCCACGTCATGTTGCTGAGCATGTCGTCGTAGAGCCAGCGCGCGGGTGCGCCGCTCTTGTCGAGCACGACGGTGATGTTGTCGGTCAGGCCGACGACCTGCGCCTGGATCGTCTTGTCCGCGCCGAGCATCAGCGACTGCCCGGACTGGGAGACGGCAACGGCGGTCGTGGTGCCGTCGGTCTGGGTGCGGGTGAAGGTCGTGGTCAGGCCGTTGTCGGTGAACGTGTAGGCCCGATCCGCTTGGGAGGCCGAGAGCAGGTGCCCCGCGGCGTCGTAAGCGAGGTCGACGGCGCCGATCTTCGTGGCGCGGCCGGCAGCGTCGTAGGTGATGTCGCCCTTGATGCGCCCGGCCGATGCGGAGGCGAGGCGGTTGTCGGCGCCGTAGGTGAACGCGGTCGTCTCGGTCGTGCCGTCAGAGCGCGTCACGCTCTTGCTGGCGCGGTTGCCGCCGGCTCCCTCGGCGCCGGTGTACTCGCTGCTCCATGCCGTCGAACTGGTCGGGATCGTGCCGGTCAGCTTGGTCGTGACGAGGCGACCGTCGACGTTGTAGCGGTAGGTGTACGTGCCAGTGCCACCGGGGCCGGTGATCGTGTGCGACAGGATGCGTCCGCTCGGCGAGTGGGTCGCGGATTCGGAGACCGCACTGCCATCGGCGAACGTCGTCTCGACCTTCTTGCCGAAGTTGTTGGCGTCGAGCTCGACGGTCTGCACTGCACCGTTGGCGAGGCGCGTGCGGAGGAAGGTGCCGTCGGCGCCGTACTCGTTAGTGAGCAGCACCTGCCCGTTGACGCTGACTGTCGCGACTTCGCCGCTGCGAGCGTAGGTGTAGTCGATGGTGCGCTCTTCGCCGCCAGCGGTTTTCTCGGCGATGCGGAGCAGGTTGCCGGTGAGCGGATCCGAGGTCGAGACGGTGATCGTGCCGAAGGCGTCGACGCTCTTCCAGATGGCGCCGTTGGAATCGACGTGGTCGATCTGAGTCTCGGTCGAGCCCTGCGACGTCGACGACGACGAGACGACCAGCGGGTTGCCGTTGACGTACTCGGAGCTCGACGTCGTGACGTCCGGGCCGACGCCCGTCGTGGTCGATGCGGTGCCGATGCCGTTGGCGAGCATCGAGCCGCAGGTGGTGGTGATGCCGTCGGTCACCTTGAGGGCGCCGCCGGACGGCGCCGAGACCTGCGTAACGGTGCGGCCGCCGACGAGGGTAGTCGATTGCGGTTGGGCCTCCTGCGCGTAGGGCTGCCCCGCGCAGTCGTTGGCGGCGGCGTTGGCGTCGTAGAACGACGAGGTGGTCGTCTTGCCTGCTGCGTCGGTCACGCTGGTCGAGCGCCCCCACTGGCCCTTCGCCGGGTTGTACGGCTCGTACGTGCGGGACTGGGTCGCGCCGGACGGCGAGATCGTCTTCAGCAGCTGGGTGGTGTTCGTGTCGTAGACGAACTTGGAGACGAGGTTCTGGAGTCCGGCGCCCGTCTGGTGCTCGCGCACCGTGGTCGACGTGGCGAGGCCGTAGTTGGGGCGCAGCGCACTGGTGGGAATCGGCGTTGTCGTCCCGGTCGGCGTGGTGATGAGCGCGTTGACGCCGGCTGGACCGCCCGCGTCGGAGGCGACGTCGATCTGCAGCGTGGCGGTGTCGTTCTGGCGGAGGTTGACGGTGCAGGTGGGCGCGCAGAGCGAGCCGTTGATCCACAGCTTCGCCTGCGTGGTATTGCGGAACGCGTGGGCGCCATCAGCGGTGGCGGCGTAGAGGCCGGTGAGACGCGCCGCCCAGGGGCCGCTGCCGACGGGGCTTGTCGACCAGTTCATCGATAGACCCGAGGCGACGCGGCCGGTGTCGGGCATGATCGGGCCGGTCGACCCGTCCATCGGTGCGCCGTTGAAGCCCGCGTTGTCCCAGTAGCGCGTGGCTAGACCGGTCCAAGCCACGCCGTTGACGTCTTGGTCGTAGGCCGTCTGCGTGTGCGGCGCTGTGGGGCTCGTGATGGCGCCGCGGGTCGGGCCGAGCTGCTCGGTCGGGCGTCCCTGCGCGTCGTAGCGGTTCTCCGTGATGGTGCCGCTCTGCTGGTCGGTGGTGCGCAGGAGTGTGCCGTCGGGGTTGTAGTCGTAGCGGACGATGTTGCCGAGGCCGTCCCGCTCCTTTGTCTTCTGCAGCGTGATCGGATCGAGCCAGGTCTGCTGAACCACACCCGTGTTGGCACCGGTGCCAGAGACGGTGACGGTGAAGGGCGCGTACGAGAGGGTCGCGGTGGCGCTGCTCACGGACGCGCCGTTCTGCCTCAGGCCCTTGGGCGCAGTGACGCTCGCCACACGCCCCTGCGCGTCGTAGGTGACCTGCGTCATCACGCTGGTGTCGCTGGTGCCGAGGCCGTCGACGGCACCGGAGGCCACGACCCGCGTGGTGAACGGCGCGCGCGTCGTGACGATGCGGCCACTCGCATCCCAGCCGATGTCGGTGACCTGCGCGTCAGCGCCGAGGCCGAGGCCCGTCACGATGCGACCGATCTGCGGTCCGCCGGGTGTCTTCACGTACTCGAGCATCGTGACGTTGCCGGCCCAGTCGATGACTCCGCAGAGTGCCCCCTGCGGGACGGCGATGAAGCCGGGGTCTGTCGCGGCGGCGCAGTTGTTCTGCCCGCCGTAGAAGAAGCCCGTCGCGCTGTCGGTGACCGGGTCGGTCAGCGTCGCGAGGCGTCCGCCGTCCCATGTCTGCTGGATGGTCGGGGCGTCGAGGTTCCAGATCTTCGTCGGGTGGCCGTCGACGTTGACGGTCGGCTTGGAGAAGACAGTGACGGTGCGGTTGCCGTCGGTGGCGCTGAACGTGCCGTCCGCGTTCTGGGTGAGGAGCGTGGACTGCCCGGCGGAGGCGTAGCGGCCGACAGCCGGCTGCCACTGGTTCGCACCCGTCTTGGTGTACGAGACGGACCCGCCGGCGTCGTTGAGCAGCGTGACCGTGCCGCCGGCATTGAGCTTGATGGTCTCCCAGCCGGTGCTCCCGGAGATCGAAAGAGTCCAGCCTGCTGGCAGCCCGGAGCCCGGACGTGTCGGATTCGAGTCGCGGTGGGTGAGCGACCACCCGACCGGGCCCGAGAGCGCGTTGACGGTCGGACCCGCGTAGGTGTAGACGAGCTCACCGGTCGCCTCGGCCACGGACACATCACCGAGCGACCACAGCGGCTGCACGCTCGCGCGCTGCATGTCGATGGTCATGCTGAACGGTCCGACCCGATTCGATGGCGCCTCGACCGACGTGGCCGTCCACGCGTACGTGTGCCCCTGCCGCAGGAGTCCCGCGGCGACGCGCACGCGAGCGGTGCGATCGGACCCGACGGCGACCGTGCTCGACCAGATCGTCTGCGGATTCGACGTCGCGAGCGTCACGACCTTGAAGGCAACCTGGGTGGTGGTCGTGGGCACGTTCTTCCAGACCAGCGTCGGCTGGGTCGTGACCGAGACCGGGAAGGTTCCGTCGAGTTCGACGTTGAGGGGCGCGGGCATGATGCGCCCCGTCGTCGTCGCGCCCGGGATGGGCGGAAGCGCGACCGGATCCTGCCACTTGACCTGCGCGCGCACCTGCGGCGGGCAGCCGAGGAAGCCGAGTGCGAGCAGCGCGACGAGCGCGATGCCCGCGACGAGGCGGACGTGGAGGCGGTGGGCGCCGGATGGGGTGCGGTGGTAGATCATCGCGTGGGCCCCGCGGCGACCTCGGCGCTGGTGGTCGATGGGACGCGGCTCGGCTGCCGTGTTCGGTTACCGGCCACGAGGGACATAAGGGAACGCTGGTCCGAGGAACGATTCGTTGAAGGTGTAGATG
This sequence comes from Thermoleophilia bacterium, assembly GCA_037133755.1. Classification (GTDB taxonomy): domain Bacteria; phylum Actinomycetota; class Thermoleophilia; order Gaiellales; family F1-60-MAGs149; genus F1-60-MAGs149. The sequence goes on along the minus strand of JBAXNN010000025.1, from coordinate 3,526 downwards.
CTCCCGTTCCGCCAAAAATCTCCGCCGGGCGCGAGATATTCGTTGTACTTGGAGAGACCGTTCCAATACCGCTGGTAGTAGGCTTGGGTGTCCTCCGGCCATCGGAACCAGGCCGGCTTTCCATTCTTGGCCGTGTTGTACGACAAGGGCATGTCAGCCATCTTCATTGTCGGCTCGGGGATCGCTTGCCAGGGCACCGGGTCGCCCGGCTTCCAGCGGTTGACGCCCTGCGTTTCGTCCATGAAGAGCTTCCACTTGTCCTGCAGTTGCTGCTGCTGTTGCTTGACGACCCAATCTGCCTGCTCGTTGAAGAGGTCGTCGAGGGCGCCGGGCTGGATGTCGTTGACTGCATCACGGGCGCTGACGATCGTGCCGCGACTCGGTCCCCCACCGCTGCCGATGATGGAGCCGGTGTCGCTGATGTCAGGCCGAACGCTCATTGCCTGCAGGTTGTCGGCTGATTGCACGATGTTGACGGAGTTGGGACGCGCGGCGAGGGATCCGCGCGAGATCGTGGACTCGGCGGCGAACACGACGTCCGCGGCATCGGCGGCGACGACCTGGTTGAGCGCTGCGGGTTCCAAGGGATCGCTAAATTGGCGCAGCCCCAATGTCAGCCGGGGATTCATGCTCGCCGCCTGATACTTCGCCAACTCGCCGCTCGACCGGGTGCTGGAAGTCGATACTGCGTCGTCAACGGCGTTCTGTGCGGGTGCGACGCGCGCGTCGATCTTCGCGCGGCTGTTGGCTCTCCAGGCTCTGAAGGAGCGGATGCCCTTGGCGATGCCGGCGCTGAGGCCTTCGCCGACGACGCTGAAGGCGGCGCCGAGCGCGGTTTCGAGGAGCAGCTGCTTGTAGTCGAAGGGCGTGCCGTCGACGAGTGTCTGGGCGACGTTGCCAAGCGCGCCCGAGACCGCGCCGATCGCGGCGCCGAGCAGGATCGTGCCGGCCAGGCCAAGGCCGGCGAACGTGCCGGTGCCGAAGGTGAGGGCGCCGAGGGCGATGCCGGCGACGGTGGCGACGATCGCGCCGGTGAGGTCCCAGATGCCGAACTGGCCGGACGGGTCGGTGATGTTGATCGGGTCGCCGACGGCGTATTCGTACGCGTTCATCGAGCCGGCCGGGTCGGGTTCGAGGAAACGGCCGAGGTCGGGCGCGTAGGTGCGCGAGCCGAGCTGCACGATCGGCGTCTTCAGCGGCAGGGTGTAGGCGCCCGAGGCGGCCTGCCAGCCGTTACCCACGGAGGCGAGGTCGAGCGGCGTCTTGATGCTGGTCTGCGGCGCGCCGGCGATGGTGGTGCCATCGGGGCTGTAGAGCCGCGTGGCGCCGACCTTGCCGCTGGCATCGGTCGCCCAGGCGGCGTTGCCGAGCTGGTCATTGAACGACCAGCGGATCGGCTTGCCGGCTGCGTCGAGGACGATGCTGGCGCCGCTGTCGCTGACGATCTGGCCGGCGACGGCTCCATTGCCGCCGAGCACGAGGCCCTGCCCCGACGACTTGGCGACGACGGTGATCGGGTTCGTAGCCGAGGTGTCGGTGTAGCCGCGGGCGATGCCGCCGGAGGCGTCGGTGAGCAGGGCGATGGTCTTCGTGCCCTCGGTGGCGGTCTGGAGGTTGCCGGCCGCGTCACGGACGATCGAGACGCCGCCGATGTCCGTGATGCGCCCTGCCGCGTCGGCGGTGAAGGTGCCGGCGATGCCGGGCTTCGTGGTGCTCGTCGGCCGATCATCTGCACCGTACTCGAAGGTCGCTGTGGTCGTGCCCTTCGGCGTGGTGATGGTCTGCGACGACCGGTTGCCGTTTGCGCCGCCCGGTCCGTCGAAGGTGGAGGCCCAGCCGGTCTGCCGGGTCGTGCTGCTGCCGGTCTTGACGGTGTCGATCAGGCGCCCGTCGCGGTTGTACCGGTACGTGTAGGTGGTGGTGCCGTCGGGTGCGTCGATCGTGCGCGACAGGCGCCGCCCCGTCGGCGAGTACATCATCGTGTCCTTGGCCGTCTTGCCGTCGGCGAAGAGGTACGCGACGGTCTGTGGGCGGCTCGTGCCGTCGTACGTCGTCGTCTGGACGGTGCCGTCGGCGTAGTCGACGCGGATCACGCGTCCGCTCGTGTCGTACGTCTTCGTGAGGAGCGTCTTGCCGTCGATGGCGATGGTCCTGACGTCACCCGTTGGCGTGTAGGTGTACGACGTGGTGCGCTTGGTGCCGGACTGCGTGGTATCAGTGGCCGAGCGGATCAGCCCGGTGGCGGGGTCGATGTCACGGGTCGTGACGGTGCCGAACGCATCGGTGCTCTTCCACGGCGTGCCGGTGATGTCGAACCAGGTCTGCTCCGCCGTCGCGCCGCCGCCCGTACCGGTGAGCACGCCCGTGTGCAGCGGGTTGTTGTCGATCATCAGGTAGTGGCTCACCTCGTAGGTGTCGCCCGTGCCGGCGATCGTGGAGACCGTGACGTCGCCCTTCGCGCTGACGTCGCTGCACTGGATGGTGCCCTTCGTGCTGACGCCGACGGCGGCTCCGTTCGGCGCGGTCGACTGCAGCACTGAGGCATCGCCGACGATGGTGCCGTTCGGCAGGCCCGTCTGCTCGACGGCGTTGCCGGTGCAATCAGGTGTGAAGGTCCCGGCCTTTGAGTACTGCGTCGTCGCGGTCTGCCCCGCCGCGTTGGTGATGCTGGTCGCCTCGCCGTACTGGCCGTTGGCCGGGTCGTACGGCGCGTACGTGCGGGTGATCGTGGCGCCGCTCGGCGACTGCGATGCGGTGATCGCGCCGCTGTTGACGTCGTAGGTGTAGCGCGAGGTCAGCGGCGTGATGCCCTGCCCGGGGATGAACTCGTTGGTCGTGCTGGCGGTCGCGAGGTTGAGGTTGGGACGCAGGCTCGCGGACGGAATCGGTGCGGCGGCGGTCTGCGGCGCGCCGGCCTGGTCGAGGCGCTGGACCGTGGCGTTGATGCCGGCACCCGACCCATCCGCGCTGGAGACGTCGAGCTGGAGGAAGGCGGAGCTCCCCGAGGTGAGCTGCGTGTCGCACGACGGCGAGCAGACCTTGCCGTTGACCCACATCGGCGCCGAGGTGGTGTTGGCGAAGCGGTAGACGCCGTCGGTGTCGGCCTTGTACCGGCCGGTCAGCCGCGCGCTCCAGGGGCCGGAGCCGCCGAGCGGATTCGACGTCCAGTTGAACGCCATGATCGGCGTCGCGCCGCTCGTGCCCGGTAGCACCGGGCCGACCTTGGCGTCTGCGGGAGCGCCGACGAAGCCCGCGGTGTTCCAGTAGCGCACGAGCAGGCCCGTCCACGGATTGCCGTTGGCGTCGCGGTCGTATTGCGTGAACGTGCGCGGCGCGGTCGGGCTGGTCGGGGTCGTCGTCGGGCCGATTTGCTCGATCGGACGGCCGAGGGCGTCGTACCGCGTCTCGGTGACGAGCCCGGCGCGCACGTCGCGCAGCTGCGTGACGTTGCCGGCGGCGTCGTAGGTGTAGTCGAAGAAGCGCCCGGCGGCGTCCTGGGTGCGGGTGACTCGCATCGTCGCGGGAT
>JBAXNN010000024.1:0-14633 GCA_037133755.1 Thermoleophilia bacterium | reverse complement strand
TCGAAGAAGCGCCCGGCGGCGTCCTGGGTGCGGGTGACTCGCATCGTCGCGGGATCCGACCAGACGCGTGTCTGCGCTCCCGCGGGAGCGGTCGCGCCGGCCTGCTGCACCGTGAACGGTGCGTATGTGAACGTCTCGGCCGGACGGACGCTCTCCGCTGCGTCCGTCAGCGAGTTGTCGCCGAGGTGCGCGGGCTGCGTGACGCGCGCGACGCGGCCCTGCGCGTCGTACGCGATCTGCGTGAGCGCGCGAGCGTCGGATTGCGCGACGCCGGGCAGTGCCCCGGAGGCCAGAGCCGAGGCGGCGCGCGGCGAGCGAACCGCCTCCAGCCGTCCTGCGGCATCCCAGCCGAAATCGGTGACCTGCGCGAGCGCGCCACTGCCAAGCCCTTGGACGATGCGGCCGATCTGCACGCCGCTCGGCGTCTGCACGTACTCGAGGGCCGTGATGTTGCCGGCCCAGTCGGCGACGGCGCAGAGCGCACCATTCGGCGCGGCGACGAAGCCCGGGTCACGGGCTTTCGCGCAGTCGGCTTCCGGCGCGTAGGCGAAGGCGATGGTGTTGCCGGACACCGGATCCGTCAGCGTGCGCAGGCGGCCGTCGGTCCACGTCTGCTGCGGGGTGGCCTTGTTGTCCTGCCAGATCGTCGACGGGCGCGAGGCCGCTCCGACCGCCGGTGCCGGGAAGATCGTGACCATGCCCGTCGCGTCCGTGACCGAGTACGACCCGTCGGCGCTCTGCTCGAGCTGTGACGGCGCCGCTCCGCGCCACTGCGTGCCGAACGCGCCCTTGACCGGCTCCCAGAGGTTCTGGCCGGTTTTCGTGAACGTCAGCGAGTACCCCGTCGTGTCGGTCAGTGTGAGCGCGCCATCGGCGCCGAGCGCGAGTGACTTCCACGGCGACGAACCCGACACCACCAGATTCCACCCGTGCGTCAGCGACGCGGACGGACGATTCGAGGGCCGGTAGAAGAGCGACCAGCCGACCGGGCCTCCCAGCGTCGCAAGCGAAGGTCCCTTCCAGTCGTAATTGAGCTCGCCGGTCGTCTCGCCGACCGACACAGGGCCGCTGGTCCAAAGCTGCTGCGTCGACGAGCGCTGCACGTCGACCGACAGGCCGAACGGCCCGACCGCCTTCAACCGGTTGCCGCTGTCGTACGCCTGCCAGATGTAGGTTCCGCCCTGCTGGAGCACTCCCTGCGAGACCTGCGCCTGCGCGCGGCCCGTCGCGTCCACCGCCGCCGTGGTTGACCACAGCGTCTGCGGACTGCGCGCTGCGAGGGTCGTGATCTTGAACGTCACTTGGGTCGTTCCGGCCGGGACGGAAGGCCAAGCGAGGATCGGCTGCCGCGACGTCGACAGCCCGCTCGAGCCGTCAACCACAACGCCGGCGAGATCCGGCGCGAATCGCCCCGTGGCCGTGCCGCCGGGCAGGGCCGGCAGCGAAACCGGGTCCTGCCACTTCACCTGCGCGCGGACCTGCGGCGGGTTGCCGAGGAAGCCGAGCGCGAGCAACGCGAGCAGCGCGACACCGGCAACCAGTCGAACATGGAGGCGATGAGCGCCGGACGGAGTGCGGTGATAGATCACAGTGGTTGGCGTCCGGCTCCGAGTTGGCTCGCACGCGGATGGTGGCGGTGAGCACTCCGGTGTAGATGCCGGAGAAGTCGATGCTGCACGAGAACGGCGCCGTCGGACGACTGAGCGGCGTGCACGCGCTCTTCGTCGTGCCATCGGGACCGGCCGTGAGGTTGATCGCGACGGTCGCGCCAGCGTACGGCGAGTTTGCCGGATCGGCGCCCATACCCACGCGATACACGGCCGCGTAGCCTGACGTGCGGAATATCGACCGGAGCGCCCCGCTATTGCCCACGCCCGGTCCCGCGGTCGTTGCAGCCGCGATCCGAGCGGCGTTGTCGCCGTTCTGCGCGCGCAGCGCCTTGGTCCAGTACGGGCCGTCATCACGGATCAACGGCTGGCCGAGGCCGTTGATGATCTTGACGTCGAGCGGTCGCGACGTGACGGTCGCCACGCGCCAGTTCTTGCTCTCACCGGTGTTGTCGATGTTCGGCCCCATGGTGCACGCGAGGTAGAGCTCGCCGAGACACGCCGTCAGATCCGTCTTGTTGCTGGGCTGGTCGAGGATGCGCGTGACGACGAGCGTCTGGTAGTCGACCGGCACGCCAGACTGGCGCGGCATGTCCCAGTAGAACATCGCGTCGTTGCAGCCTCGGCCGATCCAGCCGCCCTCGACGTTCGCCCCGCCGACGGTGCCGCCGGGGATCGACGTCTGCACGGCGTAGTCCTTGAACGGGTTGCTGTACGGGTCGTCGTTGCAGAAGCCCTCAGCACGGAGGAACCGCAGTGGGCGCGTCATCCCGACCTTGCCGGGTGCGGTGAACACGTTGACGTTGTTCTTGACGTCGACGCAGGCGTTGACGTAGCGCAGGCTGATCTGCGATGCGCACGAGAATGATGCCTGCTGGCGGAAGATCGCCTGCGCAGGGGCGGCAATGGCGCCGACGACGACCGCGACGGCCGCCACGGCGAGCAGGAGACGCAGGTGGCGGGTCATGCGGCCACGCTCACGACGGCGATAGTCGGGCCCTCATTCGGCTCGCCGAGGACGGCGACCGAGCACGACAGGTTCACGAGTAGACCCTGATCCGCGTTGCAGGTGCCCGTGGCGACGCCGTCGGTGCCGATGCTGAGGTCGATGTTGAGGATCGCGCCGGTCAACACGCCGGTACCGCCCGCGGCGAACTGGTACGCGACCGTCGCGTTGTTGACGACGGACTGATCACGGAAGAGGTGGAAGTAGGCCTGCCCCTGCTGCGAGCCCTGCAGGGGCGCGATGCTCTTGGCCAACACGTCGTTCGTCGACTCAGTGTCCTGCACGAACCCGGTCAGACGAAGGTCGGTGGAGCGGGTCAATCGCTGATCCGTCTGGTTGATGATCTTCAGGATCACCGGATGCGACTGCACGATCACGACCGACAGCTTGGTCTGCGTACGGTTCGAGCCCGACTCGGGCTGCAGCGTCTCGGGCACCTCGCACGAGAAGAATTTCAGGTTGACGCACTTGGCGGGCCGATTGGTCAGGCCGGTCTCGCCGTACTGGATCTGGACCGGATCGTTCGCCAACGGGCCCGACGTCGGTGCGTAGTAGACCGTGCCGAGGAGCCCGAAGCCGCCATCGCTCAGCGACGCCCAGAACGAGCCGGGATTGCCCGCGTTCGTCGACCCGCCGAGCCACGATCCCTTCGACATGACGACGTTCGTGCGCTTGAGCGGCATGCCCTGCAGCGAGCCCTGCACACCGAACGCACGGGCCTTGTTCTCGACCAGTCCGCAGGTGTCGAACTGGGCCTGCGAGCCGAATGCCGTGTTCACGAGGCACTGCGACGGCAGGCCGACCTGAAACAGCACCTGCGCAGACGCAGTGCCGCCGAACGCGATCGCGGTCAGCACGACTGCCGCGGCCAACGGCGCGATCTTCCTCATCAACCGGGTACCGCGCATGCTCTCTCCGCTCCTGAATAGTCAAGCAGGACGTGTGGAAGGTACCAGACAGGCGTGGCGCTGGCATCCCGGCAACCCGTTGTGCAAGCGGGAGCTCACTGTCGTGCACGCATGCCCTCGCCGAACTGCAGCCGCGTCGCGCAGCCTACGCGGCACACGAGAAGACGATCCCGGCACCACTCGACTGGGACGTCGACGAGCGGCTGGTGCTCGACCTGGTCGCCGAGCGGCTGATCGAGCTCGCCGACTAGGCCGTCTGCACCCGGACGGTCGCCGTCAGGTGCCCGGTGCCGCTGCCGCTGAACGCCACGCTGCACGTGAAGCGCGCGCCGCTCGGCGGGAAGATGGGCGTGCACTTGCCGGTGTGCGTGCCGTCCGAGTTGGCGCGGACGCTGATCAGCACCGAGTCGCCGTTGAAGCGCGTATCGGTCTCGGAGCGCTGGAACTTGTACACCGCTGCATAGGCCGAGTCCTTGACGACGGAGCGCAGGCTGCCGACGGTGCCGGTGCCGCTCGGGGCGATCCGCGCCGCGCTGTCGATGGCGGGATTCCAGAGCGCGTTCGACCAGTACGGCCCGTCGACGCGCTTGAGGTCCTGCTGCATGCCGTTGAGGATGCGCACCTCGAACGGGCGCGAGGTGATGGTGTACTCGTGCTTGGAATCACGTCCCCATTCGAGCTGCGGCCCCATCTCGCAGTCGAGGTACGACGAGATGATGCAGCCTTCGGGCCACGCGCCGGACGAGAGGCGGAACCCGATCAGCGCCTGGAAGTTCTGCGCTCCTGCCATTTGGCGGTACGAGTAGATGACGGCGCCGTCGGCGCCGGCGCGGAAGCCGGTAAGAGCAGCGCCGCGGTCGCCGGCGGCGATCGATCGCTGAACGACGAACGTGCCGTTCGTCTGCTGGGCGGCGGCTACGACCAGCGGCTGCGTCTTGCCGAGCCTGCCCGGTGCGATCCAGGTCTGGATCTCGTTGTTGATCTCGGCGCAGGCGGTGTAGAGGCTGTCGGTTGGGTCGCACTCGTAGGTCGTGCGATAGTCGATCGCGGCGGATGCGGGAGCGGCGACGATGAGGATCGCCAGCAGTGCTCCTACGCGGATGAGGTGGCGCATGTCAGACCCCCACCACGACGACTGCCTCGAGGATGCCGTCAGCGAGCCCGAGCACGGTCACCGAGCATTCGACGTTTGTGCTGCTGCCGGTTGGTGCGGTGCAGGAGCTCTGGTCGGTTGTGCCGTCCTTGTTGATGCTGATGTCGATGCCGATCTCCTGCCCGGTCAGTGCCGTCGCGTCGGTCCCATCGGCGAAGGCGTAGTTGAACGAGACCGTGTCGTTCGCCGAGGGGTTGCGGTAGAAGTGGTAGTAGCCGGCGCGTGTTCGTCCGTCGGTGCCTGCCGGGATGGTCTCCGGGTCGGCCGTTTGCTCGTCGCGGCGGACGTTGTTGAGGGCGAGTTCGGTGGAGCGCACGAGGGGCTGGTCGGTCATGTTGAGGATCTTGACGACGAGTGGGCGCGTCTCGATGCTCGCGAAGCCCTCGACCATGCGCAGCGGCTGGTACCACGAGTAGTCGCGGTTCTTCATCCAGACGGCGGGTGTCGTGCAGACGAGGTACGTGACGGTGTTGCAGGTCAGCGAGTAGCGGCTGTCGTGGTTCTCGCCCATGAAGTCGTCGTGGTAGGCGACGACGCGCACGGTTGCGTCCTTGAGCGCGCTGTTGGTCGCCGTGTAGGTGACGTAGCCGTGCGCGCCGGCATCGGCGTAGCCCTTGGAGGCGAAGAAATTCCATGCCGAGGCGTTGTAGGCGAGTGTCGCCGCTGCGGATTCGGCGTAGTTCTCGCCGTTGATTGCGAGGGCGCCGGTGCGCTTGATCTCGCCCTCGGTGAGCACGCCGGGGTGGGTGCCGAATTCGAGCGCGCGGTTGGTGACGTACGCGCAGACGGTGGTGGTGTACGAGCCTTCGGGATGGCCGGGGCACTGCACGATCGGCGATGCCTGCGCCGAGCCGGACCCGATCAGCGCGCCGACGAGCAGGAGCAGCGCGATCAGGAGGCGATGAGGGATACGGTGGGTTGTTTTTGTCATAAGGGAGTGGGTGTAGAGGGAAGGGATCAGGAGTCGAAAACGTTTTGCATGTATCTTTCGTAGAACTTCTGGCTATCGTCGCTCGTCAAGCTGTCGCTTCTCTTCGAGTACTGGTCGAACATCTTCTGTTGGGAGCGGCTCAGTGGCGAGTACACCTCGTCGCTGGAGGAGGAGCTCTTCGATACGTCGCGGATCAGCTGCTTGAAGCTCTGGTTCGGCTTGCCGAACGATTCGCTGAGGGACTGCGAGATCTGACTCGACTGGCGCTGGGAGAGTACGCCGTTGACGAAGGAGTTCTGCTTGCCCGATGAGAAGACCGGCACGAGCGTGGACTGGCCGAGCTTCGGATTGGCCAGATTGATGAGGTCGCCGGTCATCGCCCTTGGTACCTCGTTGCCCGGGTAGTACGAAGCGCCGCGGCCGCTGCGGAGCTGGTCGATGCGCGCCTGGCTGGCCTGAATGCGCTCAGTCCTGGTGGTGCGGTTGTTCCAGCCTCTGAGTCGTGACGGGTTGGGTGCGCGCGCGCCCACTGCTGCGGCATCCTCCGCGAGTTCGTTGACGTAATTGCGCTACACCTTGTTGTAGCCCTCCATGCGCGAGGCCTTGAGTACGTCCGCTGCAACCCAGGCCCGTTCGGCGGCGATCTTTCGGAGTTCCTTCCCAGGCTTTGCGATCTTGTAGCGGTAGGCTGATGATCCGGACGCCGCTGCGCCGAATGCCGCTCCGATGCCGGCGGCGATGCCGACGCTCGACCAGTCGATCACGGCCTTGTGGTCGACGAGCTGCGTGACCACTTCCCCGAGGGCCCCGGAGGCGGCGCCGGCGACGGCTCCCATGGCGATTTGGAGGGCGAGCGCTGCGTAGCCGTAGCCGAGCACGCCCCCGGTGCCGATGCCGAAGGTGAGGGCGCCGATCAGGGCGCCGGTGACGGTTGCGACGATCGCACCGGCGATCCAGCCCCAGGCGATGTTGCCGGTGGGATCGAACTGGTTGATCGGATCGCCGGTGGCGTATTCGTAGGCGTTCATCGAACCGCCGACGGTGGGGTCGGATTGGAGCCAGCGGCCGAAGTCCGGGCTGTAGGTGCGGGCGCCGATGATGGTGATCGGTGTCGCGAGGCGGAGCTTGGAGGCGTTTCCGCTGTCCATCCAGCCGAGGCTGTTGACGACGAGGTCGAGGGGCGTCCTGGGGTCGAACGTCCGCTCGACGCTGACGTTCTTGCCGTCGGGCGAGTAGAGGTGGGTCCTGGCCGGACTGCCGGCTCCGGTCGACGTCCACGTCCCGTTGCCGATGCTGTCGTCGTAGATCCAGCGGATCGGTGCGCCGTCTTTGCCGAGCAGCACGTTGACGCCGGGTGCGGGCGTGACGAGCTGCCCGTCGATCTTCTCGTCGGCGCCGAGGATGAGCGACTCGCCCGTCGCCGTCGCGACCACCGATTTACCGTCGGAGGCTCGAGTGAAGGTCGTGGTGTCGCCGTCGTCGGAGAAGGCGTAGGTGCGGTTGTCGTCTGTGGCGGTGCGAAGGCCGCCGGCGGCGTCGTACGTCAGGCTCGTCGCGCCGACCTTGGTGGCGCGGCCGGCGGCGTCGTACTCGATCGCGATGTCGCCGGCATCGCTCGTGGCGCGGAGCGGGCGATTGTTGTCGCCGTAGGTGAATGCGGTTGTCGTCTGCGTGCCGTCGGCGAGCGTCGTCGTCCGCGACGCGCGGTTGCCGTTCGCGCCCGTTGCGCCGGTGTACTCGCTCTGCCACCGCGTCTCCTTCACCGGTGTGGTGCCGGAGAGCTGCGTGTCGATCAGGCGGCCGTCCTCGTTGTACGTGTATGTGTATGTGGCCGTGCCGGTCGGCCCGGTGAGCGTGCGCGAGAGGAACCGGCCTGACGGCGATCGCTCGATCGTCTCGACGAGGCTGGCGCCGTTCGGGAAGCGCGTCGTGGTGCGCTTGGCGTTGTTGTTCTGATCGAGCTCGAACGTCTGGACGGCGCCGTTGCCGAGGGTGGACCGCAGCAGGGTGCCGTTCGCGGCGTAATCGTTCGCGATCAGCTGGTTCCCGTTGACGGTGACAGTCGCGATCTGGCCCGCGGGCGTGTACGTGTAGTCGCTCGTGCGGGTCTCGCCGTGCTTGGTCGTCTCGACGACGCTGACGAGGTTGCCCGTGAGCTGGTTCCAGTGCCGGACGGTCTTGGTGCCCTGGCTGTCGACGGTCTCCCAGGCGTTGCCGTTGATGTCGTAGCGGGTGTATTCGATGCTGATGGCGCCCTGCGTCTGCGTGGCGGATCCGCTCGCAAGCGGGTCGTTCGCGATCATCGGGACGGACGTCTGCGAGACGGTCTCGCCGAGGCCGGTGGTGGTAGTCGTGAAGCCGATGTCGTCCTCGCGGCCGGTGCCGCACGTCGTCGCGACGCCGTCGCTCGCCTTGATCGCTGTGCCGCTCGCCGTGTGTGTCTCCGTCACCACCTGTCCGGACGGGAGCGTGACCGATTTCTGCCGGCCGTCCTGGGCGATCTCGTTGCCGCTGCAGTCGGTCGCGGTCTCGCCCGGCTTGTAGAACGCCGACGTCGTCGTCTGATCGGCGGCGTTGGTGACGCTCGTGGAGCGCCCCCATTGCCCCTGAGCGGGGTTGTACGGCTCGTACGTGCGGCTGATGGTCGCGCCGGACGGGCTGATCGTCTTGAGCAGCTGCGTCGTGGTCGTGTCGTAGACCATCTTCGACGTGAGCATGCGGACGCCGGTGCCGTCGTTCTCGCGCACGCTTGACGAGGTTGCGAGGCCGTAGTTGGGTCGCAGCTGCGCGATGGGGATCGGCACAGGCGTGCCGTTAGGTTCGGTCACGAGCGCCTTCACGCCCGTGATGCTGGTGCCGTCGGTGTTGACGGCGTCGATCTGGAGCGGCACCTCGGTGTTGGCTGCGAGCGTCTTCGTGCAGGTCGGCGAGCAGATCGAGCCGCCGACCCAGAGCTTGGCGGTGGTGTCGTTACGGAAGGTGTACGAGCCGTCCTTCGGCGCCAGGTAGGTGCCGGTGAGGCGCGCCGACCACGGACCGGTCGAACCGGCCGGATTCGACGGCCAGTTGAAGGAGAGGTTCTGGACGGGTGTGTCGTTGATCTTCGGGCCGGTGCTGCTGGTCGTCGGCGCGCCGTTGAAGCCGCTGTTGCTCCAGTAGAGGGCGGCGAGGCCCTTCCAGTCGCGCCCATTCTCGTCCTGGTCGTATGCGGTGACGGTTTTGGGAGCTGTCGGGCTAGTTAATGATCCTTTGGTTGGTCCTAGTTGCGCGATAGGCTTGCCGGCCCTGTTGTAGGTCGTCTCGGTGGTCGTCCCGCTCATGTGGTCGACGACCTTCGTTGGATTGCCGTTCTGGTCATACTCGGTCGTGACGACGTTCCCGCTCTCGTCCTCCTGCTTGACGAGTTGAAGCGTGACCGGGTCGAGCCACTCGCGACTGTCGAAGCCTGCTGGCGTCGTGGTGCCCTTCGTGCGGACGGTGAACGGCGCGTAGGTGAAGGTCACCGTGGAGCGCTGCTCGCGCGCGGCAGGCTGGTGCTGTTCTGAGATGAGTCCTGCCGGGTTGGTGAGCGAGGCGACGCGGCCATTCGCGTCGTATGTGACCTGTGTTAGTGCTCGTGGGTCTTGTGCGGTAAGTCCACCAACTTTGCCGCTTGCGGTAGCGAACGCGGCGAGCGGCGTGCGCATCTCGACGATGCGGCCGCTGTGGTCCCAGCCGATGTCGGTCGACTGCGCGTACGGTCCCATGCCGAGGCCGCTGACGATGCGCCCGATCTGCGGACCGGTCGGCGTGTCGACGTACTCGAGCAGGATGGCGTTGCCCGTCCAGTCGAGCGTGCCGCACAGCATCCCGGCCGGCGCCTTGATGAAGCCCGGATCCACCTCTTCCGCACAGCCCTGATCACCGCTGTACAGGAACACGAGCTGGTTCTGCGTGACGGGGTCGGTCAGGTCGTGGAGCTTGCCGTCGACCCAGTGCTGCTGCATGGCCGGCGTGTCCATCGCCCAGACGCTCACGGGATGCCCGTCGGCGTTCAGCGTCGGCTTCGAGAACACCGTGACGGCGCGGTTGCCATCGGTCGTCGAGAACGTGCCGTCGGTGTTCTGGTTGAGGAGTGTCGCCTCGCCGGCAGAGTTGTAGCGGCCGACTTGCGGCTGCCACTGGTTGTCACCGCGCTTGGCGTACGTCACGCTCACGCCGGTGCTGGTGCTGAGCGTGACGGTGCCGTCGCCGTTGAGGCGTATCGCGTCCCACCCGGTCGAGCCCGAGACGACGAGCTTCCAGCCGGCGGGAAGGCCCTTCTGCGGCGTGTTCGCCGAGCGGTGGATGAGCGTCCAGCCGGTGCCACCGCCGAGCGTGCTCAGTTGGGCTCCCTGGTACGTGTAGATGGCGTCGCCCGTGCCCTTCGCGATCGCGAAGTTGCCGGCGTCGAAGATCGGCTGGCTGCCGGAGCGCTCGAGGTCGATCGTCAGCGAGAACGGCCCGTGCTTGATCGCCGCGTTGGTCGTGGACTGCGCGGCCCACGCGTAGGTGCGTCCCTGCGCGACGATGCCGGCGGGTACGGTCACGCGCGCGGTGCGGTCGGGGCCGACGGCGACGGTGCGGCTCCATAGCTCCTTCGGCGCCTTCTCCGCGAGCGTGGTGATGACGAACTGCACCTGGCCGACGTTCGCGGGCACCTCCGGCCACTCGAGCGTCGGCGTCGTGGTCGCGGCGACGGGGAACGAGCCGTCGATCGTAATCGCGAGCGGCGTGGGCGTCGCCCGTCCGGTCGCGGTCGTGCCGTTGAGCGCGGGCAGGCCGGCCGGGTCCTTCAGCTCAACCGTCTGAGCCGTGAGCTTCGGTGGGTAACCGAGAAAGGCGAGGAAGAGCAGGGCGCCGCAGAGCAGCCCAGCCAGAATCCGCGCGAGCGGGCGCTGCCCGTGGATGGGGCGCGAGTAGATCATCCGCTCACCCGGCTCTCGACGAGTAACGCGCCGGAGCATCCTGCCGATGCACTCAATAGCACTGGGGGAAAATACCACGCGGAAAAGGCCATGTCACACCTGTATCGTCAGGCGGTGTTCCCGCACACTCCTGGCGCCCAGCATGTTCGGCGGGAGATGCTCCGATCAGAGCCGCTGCCGCACGCCGAACAACCCGTGCGCCGTATCATCCACCCGCCGCCCCCGTAGCTCAGGGGATAGAGCATCGGTTTCCTAAACCGTGTGCGGATGTTCGAATCATCCCGGGGGCATCAAGCAACACGGCCGCATCCCGCGCCACCGCACACGGCATGAGGGGTATTCGCCCCGACGCGCGAGACCTCTACCCGCGCCCGGTCAGCAAGGGCTGGTGGGCGTGACCGTGGAGCAGCCAGTTGCCCCCTCGAAGAGCGCCCCGCCAACGTTCGCGCCCGTCAGCGTCGCGAAGTTCATGATCGCCCCGCTCAGGTCCGCCTTGAAAAGGTTCGCGTTGGTCAGGGTCGCATAGGACAGGTTCGCGGATTGCAGGATCGCCCCGTCGAAGTCCGTGCCGGTCAGGGTCGCGTAGGACAGGTTCGCGCTTTCCAGACCCGCGAAGCTCAGGACTGCGTTGGTCAGGGTCGCGTAGGACAGATTCGCGCCGTTGCACGCCGGGGCGCACGACGGCGTCTGCCGGGTCGCGCCCTTTCCTTTCGGGGCGGTGTAGTACTGCAGCTTCGCGCCGCGCAGGTTCGCGCCGGTCAGATCGGCTCCATGCAGATCGGCTTCGCGGAGGTCGGCGTAGCGGAGGTCAGCTCCGCGCAGATCGGCGTAGCGCAGGTTGATGTGATGCAGAACGCTGTGATGCAACACGGCGCCGTGGAGATCCGCGCCGTGCAGGTCCTGACGAGCGCAGTTCGTTTTCGCCTTGATCGCGCAATCGTTGACGGTGCGCGCCTGGGCCGAGCCAGCAAGCACGACGACGACCAGAAGCGAAAGAGCGAGGATCTTCACGAATGTCTGCATGAGGTGATCCTAGGTCATCGGACCCGCCGTTTCGCACGACGGATTCGGAGACTCGCCCGCGCGGTACAGTCGGTGACCCTGGCCATCGCGCGTGCCGTCTGCGTCGCGGACGAGTTCAAGCCGCCGAGCGTGAGCTGCGCCGAGGCCTCTACCTTGAGCTGTGCGGCAGCACCTCGCTACGTCAGCAGGGCCCAGCTCCGGTGATGGTATTGCCCGCCGGGCACTGCGTGTTCGCGTACGTGTTGTTGCTCTGCGACCAGCCGGAGTAGTCGGCGGTCGAAAGGTTTGTGTTCGTCAGGTTGACGGTGGTGAACCTCGAGTTCGTCAGCTGCGCGTTTGTGAGGTTTGCACCCGTCAAGTTCACGTTCGACAGCGACGCTCCGATAAACACGACGCAACTGGTCAGCATCGACTGGCAGGTCAGGCTTGAATTCGACAGGTCGACGTAGCGTTCGCCGCAGAGGCTGCTCCAGTCACACCCAACAGTGCAAGCACACCGATGGCGAGGGCAACGGAACGTCGGGCTAAGGACTTGTTCAAAACGATTTCTCCGAGTGAGCTTTCAAACGATTGATGCGTGCCGAGACCGCTGCCCTCGCCCTACCCATATTCGAGGCCGAGCTAGGCTCGAGATGGGCACGCAGCAGACCACCGTCTCGTGCTTTGAGCAGGGCGGGGCAGTGCGACGGCAGAGCGTTGCGCGGATCGGCTCCGTTCTCAGGTACCGGCGGGCCGAGTAGGCCCGTCGGTTCCAGTTCCGTTAGCCGCATTCCCCCCAGCGCAGCCGAGGTTGTTGAGGGATCCGCTGGGAGTGACGGTCGCGCAGCCGGTCGCATAGGTGAAGATCGCGCCTGTCCTGTACCAGCCCCACACTTCGTTGTACTTAAAGGCCGCGTAGGTAAAGTCCACGCCGCCGACAGTCGAGGTGTAAAACCGTGCGCGGTGAAGGCTGGAACCCCACATGGTCGCGTTGGTCAGGTTCGCGCTTTCGAAGTTCGTGTCGTCCAAAGCCACTTCTGACAGGTTCGCGGAGATGGCGGTCGAGTATTGGAAGTTAGAGCCGTGAAAGTCCCCGCCTTCTAGGTCTGCCGAATTCAGGTTCGCCCAGGAAAAGTTCGCATTGCGCCCATACGCGCCGGTAAAGTCGGCCTGGTGCAGATACGCGTCGTAGAGATTCGCATTCTCCAGGCTCGAGTTACCCGCCTTCGCCTCGCCCAGGTTCGCGTAGGACAAGTTCGCATTATCCATGCGCGCGTATTGCAAGTTCGCCTTCCCGAGGTCCGCGAACGTCAGATCCGCATGTTGGAGGTTTGCCCCTCTGCAATTTGGTGCACAGCCCGGGGTGTTTCGCGTGCCCTTCTTCGGTGGTGCTGGGAGGTGATGAAGCTTCGCGCCCCTGAGGTTCGCTCCGCGCAAGTTGGCTCCGCGGAGATCAACTCCGCGTAGGTCGGCACCGCGCAGATCGGCGTTTTGGAGATTGATGCTGCGCAGATCGCCCTTATGCAGCACAGCGCCGCGCAGATCAGCGCCACGCAGGTTGGCGTGATGCAGGATTGCTTCGCGCAGATCGGCGTTGCGCAGGTCGGCGTCAGGCAGGACGCTGTGATGCAGCACAGCACCGCGCAGATCAGCGCCGCGGAGGTCGTGCTTAAGACACGTCGTGTGATGCTTGATCTCGCAGCCGTTGACGGTGTTGGCCTGCGCCGAACCACCAAGCAGCGCGACGGACACAACAGACAGACAGAGGACCTTGACGGATCGATTCATGCTGGCAACATAGCAAGTCTATTCCAATATCAGCAACTCGTCCGCTTACAAGTGTGATCCCGCACTCTGAACAACGGTCGTATGGCCTTCCTGCCGGACGGACCACTCCAGCCCTAGCTGCATGCACGCCGACCGCACCGGGGCACGACGTCGGCAAATCCGGCGCGGTGCACATCTGAGACAACTCAGGGCCATCCGTTATGTTGGCCCGAGTGTCGGTGACCCTGGCCATCGCGAGCGCCATCCTCTTTGGCGTCTGGAAGTTCGGGATCGGCACGTATCGCGGGCGCGTGTCGCCCTACGCGATCGTGCTGGTCACCGCAACGGTGGGCATCGCGTTCTATCTCGTCTCCGCCTGGCGCACCGACGCGATGATGTTCGCCCCGAAAGACGTGCTGCCGGGACTCGTCGCCGGCATCTGCGCCCTGATCGCGACCGTCCTGATGATCAAGGCGTTTCAGCGGGGCAAACTCGGCGTCGTCGCCGGCATCGGTGCCACCAGCGGACTCGTGCCGCTGGCCTATTCGTTCCTGATCGGTGAGGCACTCTCGCCGTCAGACGTGGCCGGCATCGTCGTGATCGCGCTCGGCATTACCGTGTTCTTCCTGCCCGCCATGCGGCGCCAGCCGGGAGAGACCTACTCCGTGGAGGCGATCGTCCTGGCGCTCGTCGCCGCGCTGTTCTGGGGACTCGCGATCGTGCTCGAGGACCGCGGCTCGCGCGTGAGTATCCCCATCACCGTCTTGATCTCCCTCGTCCCGCAGATTCTGTTCTCTGCGGTGATGCTGATCTTCGTCAGCAAGTCGTTTGGCGGCTTGACCCGCCCGTCGCTGATCCGACTCGCAGGAGCCGGCGCTGCGCTCGCCATGGGCAACGTGCTGTTCTTCACCGCAGCCAACTTGGGCAACGTCGGCATCGTCTCGGTCCTGACGGGATTGGCACCACTCGTGGTCGCCGTGCTCGCTCTGATCTTTCTCCGGGAGCGCCTGACGCGAACGGAACTCGCGGCGATGATCATCACCATCGCCGGCGCCGGCCTGCTCGCGATCTAGGCAGCGTTCGCGGGCGCACGACGCGCAGCCAATCCATACACTGCGCGCATGGCAGCCAAGAGCGGAGACCGCACGGCCCATTGGCCGGCGATTGAGAAGAAGCACGGGCAGACGATCGACCACTGGATCGGGCTGGTCAAGGCCGTGCCGAGCGGCAAGTATCAAGACCAGATCGACCTGCTCCGACAGGAGCACGGGTTCTCGCAGGCGCACGCCAACGCGGTCGTCATTTTCGCGGGC
>JBAXNN010000023.1:0-14718 GCA_037133755.1 Thermoleophilia bacterium | reverse complement strand
CCAAGTGGCGTCACCAGTATCAGCGACTCCGCGTTCCAGGGCGCGTCGAGTTTGAGTAGTGTTCGTTTTCTTGGTAACGCCCCGACTGTCGGTTCTCTCGCGTTTAGTGGAGTTTCTGTCTCTGGCATGGTTTATCGCTTCGCAAGTGCAACTGGTTTCGGCGTCGACTTCACCGCCCTCTTTTATGGGCTCCCTCAGGCGCCTGTTGTGTTGCCACCGGCAACACTGCTCGCTACGGCTGGTGATGCGTCAGTGACAATCAGCATCACCACCCCACCAAGCCTTGGTCCCCCACCATCGTCCTACACGATTAGTGCCGTCTCAGACGCCACCAAAACATGCGTGATCACCAGCTCGACTGGTAGCTGCACGATCAGTGGCCTCACCAATGGCACGCCCTATACCTTCACCGCGATTGCCCACACGACGACGCCCGCAGCGACTTCGATCGCGTCTGACCCGTCTAACCAGGTCACACCCACCGCCCCAACACCCCCAACACCCCCAACACCCCCAACACCCCCAACACCCCCAACACCTCAGGACGCGGCGCTACTTCCACCCGCTAAACCCACCAGCATCATCTGGTCTCAAGGTCTTCGCACTTTCAACCAACCAATCACCAGCCGCTTTACCGCAGCCGCCAACACGACCTACACAATCACCGCCACGAGCAATACGGCCCGAAGTGTCGAAACTCGCGCTACCCGAACCGCTCGCGGCACCTGCAGAATCACGACAACCAAGAAGACCGAGAAGCGGACCGCGACCTGCACCATCCGCCTAGAAAAAGCCGGCACCTGGCTCGTCAAAATCACACCCACCCAGAACGGCATCGCAGGCACACCCGCAACGAAGACAATCAAGATCCGCGCCGCCACCAAGAAGACTCGGACACTGCCCACACACCAGCGACAAGCCCTCGGCCGGCGCTAACCAAAACCGCCTCCCGATAACGGAAGCCTGATTTGGGAGGTTTTCGCGGGAGGTTTTATACCCCACAAAGCGTCTCGTACCATCAATACGATGAAAACTTGAAAACCGCAGCCCGGCAGCAGTGCCAGGGCCCCGGGTTCGAATCCCGGTCCCGCCGTACATCAACTCGGGTTTGGATCAGGTCGAACATCGATCCACAAAGCGCATGCCGGGGGACAACTATCGCGTCGCCCCCCGGCGCCCAGCACATCAGACCTCCGCGACCTCAAGCCCGCGCGGGATCTTCTTCTCCGCGTCGTAGAACGGCAGGTCGATCAGCTCGCAGTCGTGCAGCTGCAGATCGAAGCCGACGACCTTGCCGGTGCGCGGCTCGATCAGGTCGGCGCTGTGCAGCTTCACGTACGCGACACCGCACTCGAGGTACGGGCTCCACGACGACGCCGTGATGACACCGATCTCCTGGCCGTCGCGCTCGACATGGCCACCGATCAGCGGCTCGGCCGTGGCGCACTTGATGCCGTACATGCGCGTGCGACGGTCGGCCTTGAGCAGTGCCTCCTTGCCGAAGTAGTCGTCCTCGCGGTCGAGGTCGACGAACATCTCGAGCCCCGCATCGAACGGCGTCATCAGGTAGTCCATGTCGGAGATGTTGTTGAGGATCGCCGCCTCGATGCGACGCGTGTCCATCGGGTCGAGGCCGATGTCGATGAGACCGTGCGCCTTGCCGACCTCGGTCGTGCGGTCGTACATGGCGCTCGTATCCGTACCGTCGATCGTGTAGATCTCGAAGCCCATCTCTCCCGTCCAGCCCGTGCGGGTGATCAGGCACTCAACGCCGGCAATCGTGATCTCGCGCATGTCGAAGTACTTGAACTCCTCGGGCATGCCCTGGTCGGACAGCTCGGCGAGAACGTCGAAGGCCTTCGGACCCTGGATCTGCTGCACCCACGACTTGGCGTCGAAGATCTCGACGTCCATGCCGGAGGCGACGGCGACGCCACGCGTCCAGCCCATGAACTCGCCGTCGGCCTGCACGTACCAGAAGCGATCCTCGCCGAGGCGGATGAGGATGCCGTCGACCATGATCCCGCCGTCGGGCCAGCAGGCGAGGCCGTAGGCGCAGCGACCGACCTTCATGGCCGAGACCTTGCGGGTGAAGACGCGATCCAGCAGCTTGCCGGCGTCGGGGCCCTTCAACTCCGTCACGAACTCGCCCGTGTTGAGACGGGTGACGGTACGGCGCAGCGCCCAGTAGCCCTCCTCGCGGGTGGAGGTCTTCATGGAGATCGGCATCATGCGACCGTTGTAGATCACGAACGTCGCGCCATTTTCGACGTCGTACGAGTAGAACGGCGAGCGAGCGTGGCCGTAGTTCCAGCCGGCCTCGGGCAGCGAGCAGACGACGTCACGCAGGGCGTGGTAGCGCTTGGACATGAAGACTCCTCTTCCTCTGGGCGGTTGCATCACCGCGCCACGTACTTCACAATGAACATTGTTCACGCTAGTGAACAATGAGCGCTACGTCAACCGTTCGCTCTCGCCCGCTCGCTAGAGTCACCTGCCAATGCCACACCGAGCCACCAACGAACTGGGCCACGAGGTCCGCGACCGCCGCACCGCACTCGGCCTGAGCGTGCGCGCTCTGGCGCAGGCCGCGGGTGTCTCCGCCGGCTACGTGACGGCGATCGAGAACGGGCGCAGCGCCAGCACTGGGCGTGCACCCGAGGTGTCGCTCCGGGTGCTCGACGGCATCGCCGCTGCGCTCGGCTGCAGCATCGACGAGCTGACCGGTTCGCGCGCGCATGCGGACGCGCCCCACGTGCTCCTCTACTGCGTCGATGCCACCGGCCCGCTCTTCGCCACCGTCGACGACACGTTCGGCGCCGACGTCGATCACTGGATCTACATCACCGACCCACGCCACGCCGAGGCCGCGCCGCAGGGACGCGCCACGATCTGCACCTGGGAACTTGGCTCATTTCCTTATGCCGGTACTCAGCTGGAGCCGCAGGACATCCTCACCGCCCTCGAACGCGAGGTGGCGAAGGTCGCCACGACCCTCAGGGGCCAGCGCGTCGGATTGGCGATCATGGATTGCTCCGCCGTTATGCGGTACGTGCAGAACGCCGCTGACGAGGTGGCGTTCGAGCGCGAGTGGCACGACGGCGTGCATCGCATCTGGCACGAGCACCTGCAGAGCGAGCCAGCCGTCGACGTCTGTGGCTATCGCCATACCGATGTCGAGGCACTCGGCCTGACGATCGATCAGCTCGGCACGGCACTAACGCTGATCAGCACCCACGATCGCGTCGTCGTCGCCGAGTCGGGCGACACGATCATCACCGGTCGCGCCGCGATTCGCCGCATCCTCGCAGAGGCGCGCCCGACCGGTGTGTCGGCGACCGCCTGGCGCGAGATCGCGCGCGCAGCCGCGAACTCGCTCGCGCTCGCCTAACGCGCCCGGTTGAGACCGAGCACCACCAGCGCCGTCAGCACGAACGCCACGGCGCAGATGCCGATGCCGAGGTACTGATTGACCGTGTTCGAGATGGCAATGCCCGCCATGAAGACGGCGAGCAGGACGAACATCACGATCACGCGCTGGCGGTAGGAGAGGTTCATCGCCCCCGTATGATGGCGGTGCAGCGCCCGCACGGCGCAGACCCGATCCGGAGTTCCCCTGATGCTGTACGAGATCCGCCGCTACGTCTGCACTCCCGGTAAGCGCGCCGCCGTGCTGATGCGCTTCGACGATGTCGTGCTGCCGCTGTTCGAGCGGCATGGAGTCGAGATCGACCGCTTCTGGGTCGACCGCGACGATGCCGACGTGTTCGTGTACGTCTGCCCCTGGCCGGATCAGGCCACGATGGATGCGACCTGGGCGGCGTTCCAGGCCGATCCCGACTGGGTCGAGGCCAAGGCGACCAGCGAGGCGAACGAGGGCCCGACCGTCGACCGCATCGAGCGCTCCTTCGCAACCGCCTGGCGCTGACCCCGTGCCTGCTCCCACCCCGCCCACCACACACGGCGCGCAGCTGATGCCGATTCCGGGCGGCAGCTACGTGCTCGGCAACGACGACGAGCGGGCCCGCGAGGGCGATTGGGAAGGCCCCGTCCGCGGGCTTGAGATCGCGCCGTTCTGGATGGACGCGCATGCCGTCACCAACAAGCGCTTCGCCGACTTCGTCGATGACACCGACTGGGTGACCGTCGCCGAGCAGTGGGGCTGGTCGTTCGTCTTCGTCAACTTCCTCCCCGACGACTTCGAGCTGACGCAGGCCGCCGCAGCCGCGCCGTGGTGGCGCAAGGTCAACGGCGCCGACTGGCGTCATCCCGAAGGGCCAGAATCGAACCTCGCCGGGCGCATGGACCACCCCGTCGTGCACGTCGCCGTGCTCGACGCACTCGCCTACTGCACGTGGGCGGGGCTGCGCCTGCCGACTGAGGCCGAGTGGGAAGTCGCGGCGCGCGGCGGGCTTGTGCAGCAGCGCTATCCGTGGGGCATGGAGCTGACGCCGGACGGTGAGCACCGCTGCAACATCTGGCAGGGCGAGTTCCCCGAGCTCGACACCGGCGACGACGGCTTCGTCGGCACGTGTCCCGTTGATGCGTTCGAGCCCAACGGCTACGGCCTCTACAACACGAGCGGCAACGTCTGGGAGTGGACGCGCGACCGCTTCAACCCCGCAGCCGGCGACGACGTGATGGCGATCCGCGGCGGCTCATACCTCTGCCATCGCTCGTACTGCGACCGCTACCGCGTGTCTGCGCGCACGGGGAACACCGCCGAGAGCTCGACCGGCCATCAGGGCTTCCGCTGCGCATGGAGCCCCGACGTGCCCGAGCCCGTCACGCTCGTCGAGGGTGGCGAAGCCGAGCCCGCACCCGGCTGCTGCGTACCGCAGCGCTCCTCGTAGACGCCCCGGTACCCTCGGCCTCATGCACGATCCGAACTCGATGCCCGGCGAGCCGCTCGATCTCGACGACGCCGTCAAGGACTCCTTCGTCCTGCGCTGGGCGCTAACGGGGGCGTCGCAGAATGGCGATACGGCGAGCGCCGTCTACGGCACGATTCTGGCCGCGTCGATTCTGATCGCGTCGGCCGGTGGCCCGGGCACCGTCTTCTTGACCGTGATCAGCACGGGCATCGTCTTCTGGCTGGCGCACGCGCATGTCGCGCTGATGCGCCAGGTGGTTCGCCACGGCGAGCATCTCGACGCGCACAAGATCCGCAAGGCACTCACGGAGGAGTGGCCGCTCGTCCAGTCGAGCCTCACACCCGCGGCACCAATGCTGCTCGCCGTGGTCGGGTTGATAGGCGAATCGGCCGCCGCCGATCTCGGCATCCTCATCTGCTTCGCTGGCCTGATTGCGTGGGGCGTTGTCGTCTCGCGTGCCGCGCGCCTCTCACGCTTCCATACGATCCTCGCCGTCAGCATCAACGCTGGCCTCGGTCTGCTGCTCGTGCTGCTGAAGGTGATCCTGCACTAGCCGGCTGCCGGCGACGACCCCGCTAGTCCTTCGCAGGATTAACCAAGTGGACGTTGTGCCAGACCGACTCCGCGCCGGAATGGCCGGTCACGACGATCCAGTAGGTGGCGAGCACGGCCGTGACGATGACCAGTACGACACTGATGATGTTCCACGCGCTCGACGTTGCCAGCCGCGACAGCATCGCCGGACGGCCGCCACGGGCGTAGGCCCACGCCGGAGCCACCAGCAGGACGATCGCCACGAGCAGCGCAAGGGCGATCGGACGCATCGACTCGCCCAGCTCGGCGTGACGATGCACGAGCTCGGTATCACGGACGTTCGCCTCGAGTGCTTCACCAGCGCCGCCTGCGAGCACGGTCAGGCCGAACATGACGATGCCGAGCAGGATCACCCACGGGCCGAGCGACACGCGCCACGAGCGCTTTACGACCATGACGATTCCGAGCAGCGCCACGAGCGGCACGAGGACGATCGGTCCGTGGACGAGCAGTGGGTGGGCGGGAAGTCCTTGGATCTCGTTCATGGCCACAGCATGCCGGATTTCACGGCCGATTTCGCACCCCGGCTGTCGCCACGGATCGCGCTACGCCAGCGCGTCGGCGATCACGCGATGCACGGCTGCGATATCGGCACTGTCGAAGCCGCCCATCGCGTAGTGCCCCCACGCCGAACCCACCACGTGCGCCTCACAGTCCGGCAACAGACGCGCCTGCTCGACGACCTCTTCCGGCGGAAACAAGCGGTCACCAGCGAGCGCAATGACATCGGTCTTACACGTGACGCGCGCCAACGCATGGCCAAGATCGCCACCGTCCGAGACGTCGGCACCATGCCAGCGCTCGATCTGACACAGCAGGTTGTTCGCGTCTTGGCTGCCGTAGTCGGCCTCGAAGATCTCACGGATGAAGGCCTCGTGGTCCTCCACCCCGGCCTCGGCGATGCGATGCGGCAGGAACGCCTCGTGCGTGGCACCCAGGATGCTCATCAGGCGGGCATGACGATGGCGCCCCTCGAGCGCATCGTCCTGCACGCGCCAGCCGGGCCCGCCCGTGATCGCCTCGCCAAGTGACTGCGCAACGATGCGGCCGTACGCCGTGTTGCGCGCGGTGCCGGCGATCAGCACGAGACGCCCAACCATCTCCGGATAGGTGACCGCGAAGCGCAGCGCCTGCTGGGCCCCCATCGAAAAGCCCACGAGCAGACGCAATCGGGAGACGCCGAGATAATCGAGTAGCGCCTTCTGCGCCGCCACGTCATCGGCCGTGGCGAGCGCCGGGAATGCCGCGCCACGCTGATCAGCATACGCATTCGTCGGCGACGTCGACACACCCGCCCCGAGCATGGCGGGCGTGATCACCGCACACGCGTCGGGGTCGATCGGGCCGTCAGGCGACAGGAACCCCGCCATCGAGTCCATGCTGCCCGAGTACATGTGGGGCAGCATGATCGCCTCAGCACCCTCGATCTCACCGTGGACCCGATAGGTGATCTGCGCGTCCCTGAGAACACCGCCGCGTGCCAGCGGGAAGTCGTCGAGGGGCAGGCTGGACTCGATGAAGCTCATGCTCGGGACGATAGGCGACCGACGCGGCACGTCGCACGCGGAACCCGCGCCGGATTGGCACATTGCGCGGTGCATTGATCGCTCGCGCATCGCATTGCATCCACTACTGATTACACCTATGCTCGACACCATGACTCAGCGAACCACGACCACCGTGCGCGTCTACCCCGAGACGCGCGCCGAGATCAGTCGTCGCGCAATGCTGGAAGGAATCACTGCGGCGGAATTCCTGGAAAGTCTCATGCAGAAGTCTGAGGACGATGCATTGCTGGACCAGATCGCCCAGTGGAACGCCGAGCATGAGGGTGAGCTCCTCAACCTCGCCCGCGAGCCATATCCGCTGGAGCCCGATGACTTGCCCCCCAGCCAGACGCGGTGAAGTCTGGCTCGCGGATCTCGACCCGGTCCGCGGCAATGAGCAATCCGGTACCCGCCCCGTGCTCGTGGTGAGCGCGACGCGCATGGGTACGGACAAAGGCGGGCTCGCGATCGTGGTGCCCCTCACCGCGACGAATCGCGTTGACCACGGCGCTGTCCGAATCCCCGCCGGCGAAGCCGGGCTACGTACCGACTCCTACGCCCTGCCACTCAAGCTGCGCTCGATCTCGCGCGAGCGCCTCATAACTCGCTGGGGCGTTGCGCGGCCCGCAACCGTCGAGCTCGTCACTGATCGCATCCGAGGAGCACTCGGAATCGCCCGACCGCGACGACGCTGAAGCGGGGACGGAGCGACAGGCGCTCCGCCCCCGCTTTGGCATCAGCCGATGCGAATCATCTTGCGGTTGACGAACTCCTCGGCGCCGAAGCGGCCGAGCTCGCGGCCGAAGCCGGAGCGCTTGACGCCACCGAACGGCAGCTCCGGCGCGTCGGCACCGACGACGTTGACGAAGACCATGCCGGCCTCGATCTGGTCGGCGACACGCTCCGCCTGGGCAGCGTCGGTCGTGAAGAGGTACGAACCGAGGCCGTACGGGGTGTCGTTCGCAAGGCTGACGGCCTCGTTCTCGTCGGCGACGCTGAAGACGATCGCGATCGGACCGAACAGCTCCTCATGGAACGCCGGGTTGTCGGACGTCACGCCCGTCAACACGCCTGCCGAGAAGTAGTTGCCCGAGCGCTCGCCACCGACCAGCGTGGCGCCAGCCGCAACCGCGCGCTTGAGCTGATCCTCGAGGCGATCAGCCGCGAGGGTCGAGGACAGCGGACCCATCGCGCAATCGGCCGACGTCGGGTCGCCCGTCTCGACGGCCGCGAGGGCCTCCGTGAACTTGCCGAGGAAATCGTCGTGCAGATCCTGGGCGACGACGAAGCGCTTCGCCGCGTTGCAGGCCTGACCGGCGTTGTCGACGCGCGCGGCGACGGCCGACTCGACGACGGAGTCGAGATCATCGGTCGACAGCAGAATGAACGGATCCGAACCGCCGAGCTCGAGCACGACCTTCTTGAGGTTGCGGCCCGCGATCTCGGCGACGGCGGCACCTGCGCGCTCCGAGCCGGTGACCGACACGCCCTGGACACGCGGATCGCCGATCAGCGTCTCGATCTGGCTGTTCGTTGCGTAGATGTTCACGTACGCACCCGCCGGGAAGCCGGCGTCGAGGTACATCTGCTGCATCGCGGCGGCCGACTCGGGGCACTGCGGCGCGTGCTTCAGCAACACGGTGTTGCCGATGATCAGGTTCGGGCCGCCGAAACGGGCCACCTGGTAGTACGGGAAGTTCCACGGCATGATCCCGAGCACGACGCCGATCGAGCGGCGCTTGACGACCGCGGAGCCCTCGCCCCACGACAGCGTCACGGACTCGTCCGCCATGAACTCCTCGGCATGGTCGGCGTAGTACTCGTAGATGGCCTGGCAGAAGTCGATCTCGCCAAGGGCCTGCTCACGCGGCTTGCCCATCTCGCGCACGATGATGTCGGCCAGCTCCTCGCGGCGCTCCACGTGCAGATCGCCGACCTTGCGCACCATCTCGGCGCGCTCCTTGACGGTCGTCTTGCGCGACCACTCGTCATGCGTCTTCTGCGCGAGCGCGACGGCGTCCGCCAGCTCGGCATCGGTAATCGTCGGATAGTCCTTGACGTGCTCCCCGGTGGCCGGGTTGATCACTGCGTAGTCGCTCATCTGCGCCTCCCCATCGAAGTTCGAACCGCCTAACCGGGCGGTCAAGGGGAAGCCTAGCGGCCGATCGGCCACGACGCGGGACGGGCCGCCAGATTACTTTCCGGGACGAAGCACGAGGGTCCGCGACACCGGCGTGGACGAGCCCGAGGCGGTCTGCGCGACGATCGTCATGGTCCAGCGTCCCGCTTTGACGCTCGACCCCTTGACGCGGCCGCTGATCCACACCGCATTCGCCCCCGCATCCGCGCCCGACTGGCCCGAGCGGATGGAGTACACCTTCTTCAACTTGGGGTTCGCCTGGTTGACGAATGTCATCCAGACGCGCGCGTTCTGGGTCAGGCGGTACTTGATGGTCGTGCCCTGTCCCGGGCTGAACGTCTTGCGCGATACGGCGAGCCCGGTGAGCGCGACGGGACCGGCGACGTTCTCGGCAGGACCCGGGGACGACGGGCTCGGTCCCACCAGCGGGGTGGGCGTGGGCGTGGGCGTCGGCGTCGGCTCAGGCGCAACCACAGCGGAGAAGACTGCAACGACGACCTTGGCTCCGTCGATCGTGATCTGACACGTCGGCGCGGTACCAGTGCACGAGCTATCCCAGTGGTCGAAGACGTACCCCGCAGCTGGCGTCGCGGTCAGCGACACATCGAGCCCGCGCCACAGCGATGTGGTGCACGCATGGGTGCAGACGCTGCCGTCGACCGACGACGTCACCGAGCCGCTCCCCTCGACGAGCACGTCGAGCGAGCGCTTCGCAGGATCAGCCGGACCGAAGTTCGCCGTCACGGACTTCGCCGCATCCATCGTGACGAGACAGTCGTCGTCGGTCCCCGTGCAGGCGCCCGACCAGCCGAGGAACACCGCACCGGGATTCGGGATGGCAACGAGCTGGACCGTCGTGCCATTCGGGTAGCGCTGGCGACAATCGAGCCCCGGTGCGCACAGGACGCCGCCGGGAATCGACTCGATCAGCCCACCGCCGGTGCCAGCCGTCAGGGCCGTCAGCTGCCGTGGGATTTGTGCAATCTGGAAGCGGAGCGCGGCGCTCGTCACATCGTTGCCGTCGATAGCAGCAGTGAACATGTCGATACCGCCATCAACCAGCGGCGAGCTCATTCCGTGCAGATTGGCCGCCCCGGTGGTGTACCAGTTGTGGGACGTCACGAACTTCAGCGTCGCTGCGTCGATCATGCCGGCGTTGCCGCCTGTGGCTTCGTAGGTTGTGTAGATGATCTGCGAGCCGTCGGGCTGGATCGCAAGCGCGTTCGGCTGAAGCACCGTGAGAGTGGCGTCCTGACGCCATGGAAATGGGTGGGTGCTCGGCAGTTGGGCCGTACCGACGACCTTCATGGCGGCGAGATCGACCTTGACCATCAACGCGGGCTGCGCAACTCCGTCGACGACGATGCTGGAGCGCGCGAAGTAGCCAAAGCGGCCATCCGGGCTGGTGACGGCAGAGTCAAATCGCCCGGGGTATGGCAGGGCGAGGTCGTCATCGCCGAGCGGCGTGAGTGTCGTCGCGTCGTAGGCCGTCACGATCGACGATGCGATTGCACCCGACGCGTTCGGGCTGGCTGCGGTGACGTACACGATCGCGCCATCCGAACGAGTCGTGAGCGCGGTCACCTGGGTACTCGTGGGCGCGCGCGTGGAGGCGACGATGCGCGGCTTGAGTTTGTCGGTCGTCACGCGGAGCAGCGAATACGGCATCGACCGCGTTGCGATGACTATTTGCGGTGCGTTGCGACGGCTGAGATCGGGCAACAGCTGCGCGGCGGCGGCCGGCCCGTATTGGTCGTCGAGCGGATATGCGGCACCAGCAGGCTGGAGCGTGTCGGGATTGAAGGGCGCGATCACAACCCGCGTTCCGCCTGACGACACCACCCAGCCGCGACCGACGGGGGCCCCGCCCCCGCTGTAGTCGTCGCCGATCACGACGCCCGTCAGACCGCCGAGGTCGGTGGCATACGCCTTCCACGCATCAACGCGACTCGGCGCGAGCTGTCCGGGAGCCAGCACCGGATCGGTGCCGAACGTCCCGACGCGCCATACCGCTGACGTCTGCCCGGCGAGCTTTGCGGCGACGAAGAACGTGGACCCATCGGGGCTCACGGCCGTTGGCTGCGCACCCGATGCGCCGGTGGACCCCGTGAGCGCGACGTTGTTGTTCAGAATCACGATCGGGCGAGGCGAGGAGTCGACACGCGCGACCATGGCCGTTGCCACGCCCGCTCCCGGCCCGACGACGAGCACGAGGACGAGGACGGTCCAGCGGAGGAGTCGCGACGGCATCGGCTCAGCGCACCAGGAAGATGTCGGGGGTCACCGTCGTACCCACGGGCAGCAGCGCGATGACCTTGGGATTGGCGCGACCGGTGCCGTCGCGATCGAACGCGACGAGCCCTGTTGCCGTGTTCACGAGCAGCGTCGGTGCCGCGACGGCGGCGTTCGGCGCGGCAGACCTGACGATGCTCCACGTGGTGGCCGGCTGACCGACCTGCGGGCCGAAGACGGAGCGTCGCAGGACGATGCGATCGCCTTCGCCGGCGTTGAAGTCCGGCAGGCGATGGGCGACGGCGTCGGCCGGCAGCTTGAGCCCCAGCAGACCCGACGGCGTGCCGAGCGGCACGAAGCGATCCGCGCCGGTACCGCCGAAGGCGGTGTCGAAGTCGTCGGCGCCCAGCAGGATCAGGTCGTCGCCGCCGCGACCGTCGATGCGATCCGGATCGTGGCCGCCGTCGAGACGGTTGGCCGCGTCGTTCCCGATGATGGTCTGGCTGTCCTCGCCGGTCGAGATTGCGACGGGAGTCGTGCCCGTCAGCTGGATGCGCTCGATGTCACCGAGGCCGGAGACGCAGCGGCCCGTGCGGACGGTGTCGGTGCCCTCGCCGGGCAGTTCGAACACCGAGGCACAACCCGCACCCGGTGCGATGACGTAGGTGTCGTTACCTTTGCCACCGGCGAAGACTGCACCAGCCGTCGCACCGCCGATACGCAGCGTGTCTGCGCCGCTGCCGGCTTCAACACCACCGCGGATGCCATTCGTGATGATCGTGTCCTGCCCCGTGCCGCCCCAGATCGGGCCTGCACCACCGGTCTGCCTGATCCGATCATTTCCTGTGCCGCCCTGCAGCGTGAAGTCGCCGGTGCCACCGTTGATGACGTCGTCTCCCGCGCCGCCGTCGATGACGTCGAAGCCACCCTGACCGTCGATCTGATCGGCGCCCGGCGAGGGATCGACGATGTCGAGCGCGCCGCCGCCGAGTTTGACGACGTCGTCACCTGGCGTGGGCTTCACCAGCTCGGACGCGCCGGCGTCGTCGCTGGCGAACGAGGCGCCGTCGGGACTCGCAAGGCTGACGAGCGTGCCCGGCGCGGACGCCGAGACGTTGCCATTGGAGTCGGGGTATGCGCACAAGTCACCGGCGGAGCGGGGCGTGGGCGCCGCCGCGCGCGGTGCGCGGCGGCTCCTGGCGTTGCCGAAGGGTGCGATGAAGACGCACCCGCGCAGCGCGACGGTATCGCGTGTCTGGAAGATGGGCCTGTCGTTGCTGTCCGTGGCCTGGACACCATCTGCCGTCAGGACGGGAACGAGGAGCCTACCGTTCGATGTCATCGTCCCAACTCCCGTGCCCCTCATACCCGCCTGCGAGGCGAAGCCCGACGGGAAGCCGGGGCAGTTCCTGCCCTGCACGTACATCCCGTCGATCGAGTCGAGGAATCCCTTTTGATCGTCACTCGCCGCAGGGGACCGTGTGCCGAGGTCGTGCTTGCGCTTGGCGAACTCCATGAAGCTACCGGTCACCGTGTCATCGCCGATCACCGTGGCCGCGCAGGACTGGCGGACCGAATCCGTCATGCCCATCGCCACACCCGCCGGGTTCATGACCTGCTCGATCTTGGCGGCGCCGAAGAAGATATCGGCTCGGTACTTGAACGACGTCTGGAGATCGGTGGTGTAGCCGCGCAGCTCCGTGGTGCGCCCTGGCTGCGCCGTCGTCTGAATCGTCTCAATCCTCGTCTCCTGGCTGCCGGTCTGCCATGCCTGCGCCCGCTGCCACGTATGCGTATAGGTCTGCTCGAGGGAGATCTCGTGCTTGTTTTCGAGAGAACCGAACAAGAGCTCCGCTCCTTCGGCGGTCTTGTACTGGAAGCCCACCTTGTACCCGCTCTTCTCGCCAAGTTGATTCGAGTTCGTGTTGGTATCCGTCTGCGTAATGCCGTACTGGAAGTTTGCCCCGAGCGTGAGCGTCGACGTGGAACCATTCGGCGGCACCGAGATGCTGCTCACGCCGGCGGCTTGGAAATCGGTACCACTGGCGGACTGCTCGAGGATTTGGAACTTGGCTGGCGGCGTGCCCGACACGGTCAGGGCGCCCAGCCCGTACTGGTCCAGCATGCTCGCCGTGCGGCACTGCTCCGGGCTATCGGTGTCCTTCTTGTACGTGGCGCCCCACTCGCAGGCGAAGCGACTGCCTGTGAGGAGCTTCGCAACCATCTGCCGGGTGCCTTCCGTCGCATCACCGGGGTTGAAGCTGTCATCTCCGTCGGCGCGAACAGCCGCACGACTCGTGATCGACGGATCCATCGTGTCACCGGCCATGACCGGGTATCCCGAAGTAAACGGCACGCCATTTATGCGCGGCCAGTACTCGGATGCGCGCGGGATGTTGCACTGCGCGTCGTCGCGCACCGAGATCGTGGCCGTCGAGGACTGCTCACGCGAGTTCTTGTCGTTCTGCGTGAACCGGGTTAGCACGATGCAGATCAGCCCGACGTTGCTCGGTCGCGTAGCCCACGTGGTCGGAAAGCCGGAGACCGAGAAGCAGTTGTTGCCGAAGGCAGCCTCGTCGCAGTCGCGCGGGAACGACGTGCCGTAGTCCGACCCGCGCCCGAAGCGCAGCTGAAAGGCGGTCTGCCCGTCCATCTTCACCCACGACGACGTGGGCGACTCCTTGATCAGCAACGCGACCTGCCGATGCCCCTTGAAGTTGCCTGCGCACGGTGCGTTGCGCTGATAGACCTCGCTGTAGATCGAGATCTGCTGCCCCGGCGCCACGGCCAGAGCGTCCGTCCCCTTCTCAAAGTCGTAGTCAAGCCAGCACTCGCGATCCGAAAGCCGATCGAGGGCGACCTTGGGATAGCCGCCGCTGGCTCGATTGCTCAGGTCGTTCTGCACCACGACGGTGAGATCGGACCCAGCCCGCGCGGCGGGGGCAGCGGCCAGCAGGGTGGCCACCAAGAGCGCGAGGAACGCCATCGTGGCCGTGCTCAGCAGGATCGTGCCGCGCCGCGTCCGCATTCTTGGCTGCGTGGCGACGACGTCGATCACCCGAGGATTCTACCACCCCTCTGCCCGACTGCTAAGTCTGTTTGGTGTGCCCCCTCACCGCGCGCGTGGCGCGTTCGCTGCGAGGTCACGGAGGGATTCGAAAGCCGCCCCCGGGTGAATCACGGAAGATCCGAGCTTCTGGGCGGCGCCCACGCCGCTGCTGCTCGAGGCGGGCTGCGCCCGCCTCGACGCCCCTGATGACCGCAGCAGAACTGATGGCGCGCAGCACGCGTCGTGCACCCTCGATGTAATCGAGGATTCGATCGCCGGCCG
>JBAXNN010000022.1:0-16215 GCA_037133755.1 Thermoleophilia bacterium | reverse complement strand
CTGGCGGCCACCGGGGTGTTCGTGCCGAGCGTCTCGACGACGACTCCTGTGGGGCTCTCCACCACCGTCGTCGCCGTTCCCGCTGCCGCAGGCGTGATGGTAATGGTCGCAGCGTGGGCCCGCGCGGTGGCCTGCGGATTGAACGCCGCGGGCACCACCGTCGCACTGACCACGGGGCTGCTCACGGGCACGACGGCACGCGGTGCGAAGGGAGCACCCATCAGGGCGGCGATGATCAGGGACGCGGCAACCATGGGTCTACCTTCTCAGTCTGCACCACGGTTCCTGCCGTGGGGCGACCCGAACGCCGTCTAGACGTCGCCCCCCGGGGTCCAGATCTTCGGCCGTGGCGGCTCCTGCTTGGGCGGCGGTGGCGTCGGCGTCCCACCTTCGGCGCCACCCTCGGGTGCCGCCATCTGCACGGCATCGGCGAACGCCAGCTGGAGTTCGGCCAGCGCGCGGCGCAGATCCTCGACCGGCTGCGGCACCGGCGTGCCCTCCGGCAGTACACCGAGGAACGTATGGATCAGGGCATCCGCGCCAGCGATGGCAAGGCTCGCCTGGAAGGCGTCACCGCCGTTGACCATCTCCGGAATCATTCCGAGCTGGCCGGCACCGATCGACATCAGTTCCGATGCGACCTGCAGCATCAGCGACTCGACGCGAATCTGGGTCAGATCGATCTGGCCCTCAGCCGCCTCAGCGGTCTTCTGCGGTGCGTCGTCGGGGGCGGGTGTCTCGTCGTCTGCCATGTCAGCTGATCCTCTCCTTGAGCGCGGCAGCGCTCGTCATCGTGATCTCGACTTGGGCGGCGTGGATCGCCTCCATGTCCTCGCCCTGCTCAACACGGGTCTTCCAGCGGGTCGCATGATCGCCGTTCTCGATCAGATCCTTCAACGGCTCCAGCCACATCGCCAGGTCGAGAGCTGCGATCTCGGGTGCGCAATCAGCCAGCAGATTGCGAATGCGCTCGCCGGATGGAATGGCCTTCCGCGTATCGAGGTCGATCAACTCGCGGCTCATGCCCCAGCGCAGCGCGCGCCAGAGGTTCTCCTCAATGTCGCTGGGCCGCGTAGCCGGCGGCAGTTCGCCGGCGTCATAGAGACGGGCAGCACGCGCGGCGAGCGCCACCTGGAACGCCGCGAGGGCGATCGACTCCGCGATATCCGGCAGCGCGTCGCAGGCGCGGATCTCGACGGTGCCGAACGACTGGTGCGGACGGACGGTCCACCAGATCTCGGTGTGCTCGCGGATCGATTCGGTCTCGAGCAAAAACCGCACGTACCGGTCGTAATCGGCCCAGTCCACGAAGATGTCGGGCACACCGCAGCGCGGGAACATACGCGTGAAGATCTGTGTTCGGGTGGAGCGCAGGTGGGTGATGCGCCCCTCGAGCCACGGCGACGTGCACGACAGAGCGAGGAGCTCCGGGATGTACGTCCGCATGGCGTTCGACACGGCCATGGCCCGGTCGGCGTCGCGGATACCGACGTGCGCGTGCATCCCGAAGGTGTTGTTGCGCCATGCGATGTAGCGAAGGGTGCCCTCGACGATGCGGTAGTGCGGGGTGTCGATGATGCGCTGCTCGGTCCACGGTGACGTCGGGTGCGTGCCGGTCGAGCCGACCTTCACCCCGAGCTTGCGTGCTTCGTCGCAGAGATCGATGCGTCGATCGATGATCATGCGGGCTGCGTCGGCGAACGTCTCACCGCGTCCCGTCTTGACCTCGATCTCGCTCGCGATCAGCTCGCCGGCCACGAACCCCTGCAGCGGACCCGCCTCACACGCATCGCGCAGCTCCTCGAACCGATTGGTCATGCGCAGTGTGTCCGCGTCGAGGACCTGGAACTCCTCCTCGATGCCGACGGTGAAATCGGTCGCGTTCTCGAAGTGCTCGCGGGCCGCGTCGAGCGCGGCGTAGGAATCTTCGACGGAAGCGCCCATCAGCCGGCGTACGGTAGCAGTCGGCGTCGTGCGTCCGTTCGCGCAACGGCGCTATCCTGCCCGTCCCATGGCAGACGGCGACCAACACGAAGCACACCCCGAGGAGATCACGCTGCTTGATTACGTGGTCGGCGAACTCGGTCCCGACTCGTCGGATGCGATCCGGCGACATGTCGAAACGTGTGTGTCCTGTCGCGAGCGCATCGTCGGTCTGGCGATGGACGTGGACGAGATCGATCGTCTTCCGATGGTCGGGATTCCCCACGATCTCCTGCTCGGCGCCCTTTCCCCCGAGCACACGCTCGCGGGCCGCCGTCGGACTGCGCGCCGCACCGCGCCGGTGCTGTTGCTCCTCGCTGCCGCGATTGGCGTAATCGCCCTGTTCCAGCTTGGGGGCATGGGCGCGTCAAGCGAGACCGTCGCGCAGCGCCAGGTGGTGCTGCAGACCGCGAGCGGCGATCCCGTCCGCGTCGTCGACAGTCTGATGGGCGACGTGCCACACAGAGTGGTGATTGATCGTGCTGACGATCGCCACCTGGTGGTGCTCGTGGGTGATGCTGACGTCGCCGTCGCCTACGCGCGCCTCTCCGAGGTGACGGCAACCAGCGGCCAAAGCTACGTCATCGACATCGGTGGTACCGGACGCATGCCCGACACCACGGGCTGACGCTGTGCCTCGCGCTAGGCGAGGTGGAAGTACAGGGCGTACAGGAGCTCGACGGCCGGGCTGGTGGTGTGCGCCGTCACGTGTGGCGGCACATCGATCAGCGCACCGCTGTAGTTGAAGACGATGCGGATGCCGGCGCGGACGAGCTCGTCAGCCACGGCCTGCGCGGCCTCCGCGGGGACGGCAACGACGCCGACGATGACCTGATTCTCCTCGATCAACGCGGGAAGCTCGCTGGAGTCCTGAATCGTGAGGAGCCCGCACGACTGGCCAACCTTGGCGGGATCGGAATCGACGACGCCGACGATCGAGAAACCGTGATCGGCAAACACGTCGGCCTCGGCGATGGCCTGGCCAAGGCGTCCGCCGCCCACCAGCACGATGTTGTGCTGCCCCGCGGTGCGCAAGATGCCGCTGATCTCACCGATCAACGCGTCGACGCTGTACCCGACTCCGCGCTTGCCGAACGTGCCGAAGCCGGAGAGGTCACGGCGGATCTGCGTGGCGTTGACGTGGGTGTATTCGCTGATCTCGTGGGAGGTGATCGCGCTGCGCCCGGCCTTCTTCGCCTGGGTCAACACCTGAAGGTAATGCGCCATCCGGGCGGCGACGCCCCCACCGAGTCGATCCGCCATGCCCGTGTTCACGTGTTCTCCCTCATGTCACAAGGGATCGTACAAACCCTCGCCAGTAGCGGCTTCAGGCTGTTACGAATGCGTCATATCGAGGACGGAGCGGAGATCGCTCTCCGTCACCAGATAGTGGCCAATCTCGACGTCATCGACCGTCACGACGGGAATCCGCTCTCGATGCAACCGCTCGAGCTCCACCACGCCATCGATGTCGATGACCTCCAGGGCCAGGTCGCGCTCTCGACAGACCGCGCGTGCGGCCTCGACGGTCGGAGGACAGAGATGGCAGCCGGTTGCCATGTACACCACGACGCGGGTCATCCGAGCGGACTCCGCGCATGCGCGTCGAGCGACAACAGCTCCTGCGGCGACAGCGGCGCGGCATCCACTGCAGCGGCAGCGATCATGGCGGCGTTGTCACCACACCACTGGAGCGGCGCAGCCACGACGTCAACCGGAAGGTCGGCGAGTCGGGCGCGAAGGTGCGCGTTCGCGGCGACGCCACCCACCAGGCCCAACGTCGACCGACCGGTCGCCTGCAGACCGAGGCGTGCGCGATCGAGGAGGTGCTCGACGATGGCCGATTGGTACGCGGCGGCCAGATCGGTGGGTGACGCGACGTTCGCCGCGACTGCCATCGACAGCGCCGTCTTGAGCCCCGAGAACGAGAAGGCGAGATCGTCGCGTCCGGCGAGCGGGGTCGTGAACGGGTGCTCCGTCGCGGAGCCCGCTGTCGCCAGCGCAGCAAGCTCAGGACCACCCGGGTACCCAAGCCCGAGCAGCCGTGCACCCTTGTCGAAGGCCTCGCCTGCTGCATCGTCCATGCTGCGCGCCATCGTCGTCAGCGCCCCTTGCTCATCCACGTCGATCAGGAGGGTATGGCCGCCCGAGGCCAGCAACACGAGGTGGGCGCCTCGCGGCGGGCGCTCCGCCAGCCGGAGCGATGCGACATGACCCCGCAGGTGATCAACGGCGACGAGCGGAACGCCGAGGCGATACGCAAAGCCCTTCGCGTAGCTCACACCGACGAGCAGTGCACCGATCAGACCTGGACCGGCGCTCACCGCCACTCGGCTGATCTGGTCGCTGGTGCAGCCCGCCTCGCTCAGCGCAGCCTGCACCGTCGGGTTGATCAACTCGAGGTGTCGACGCGAGGCGATTTCCGGCACGACGCCACCAAACGCCACGTGCTCTGCCGCCTGACTGGCGACGATGGACGAGCGCAGTGTGCCATCGGGTGCGGCGACGGCAGCGCAGGTCTCGTCACACGACGTTTCGATCGCGAGGATCATCGCTGGAGTGGAAGATCGTCGGGGCCGTCGCCGCGCCACATGATCAGGGCATCTTCACGGTCGTCGGTGTAGTAGCCCCGGCGCATGCCGGCAGGTCGGAACCCAAGGCTCTCGTAGAGGCGGATCGCCCCGGCGTTCGAGACGCGGACCTCGAGCGTGTGCCCCCGGGTCCCGTCGACATCCGTCTCGCGCAGCATCGTTTCGAGCATCAGGCGGGCCACCCCTCGGCGGCGAAAGGGTTCGTCAACTGCGACATTCATCACGTGCCACGCGTCCGTATAGCGCGCCACGATCAGGTAGCCGGCGAGCGCCTTTTTGGCAAAGGCGCCGTAGCAGCGGGAACCAGGGCGCGAGATCTCACCGGAGAACATCGTCCGCGACCACGGCGTTGGGTACGCACGTTGCTCGACGCCTTCGACCAAGGCGAGGTCGCCGAGGCCGAGGCGACGCAGCGTGATCGGCGCTTCCTCTTCGCGTGTGATCTCTTCCGTTTCGGCGGCCATCAGCGATCCACCGTCCGCACGGCATCAGGCTCGCGTACGTACAGCGGCGTGGCGGGTTCCCTCGCCTCGGCCACTGCCGCGCAGGCGGCGGCGGAGGGAACATGCAGTGGACTGTCGTCGGCAGGCACCTCGCAGTGAGAAAACTCCTCGCGGTAGCGGACGGCCCCGTCGCCGACCACCATCGTTCCGGGTGCCAGTTGCGCTGCCAAGGCATCGGCGGACCACGCCGCCAGCTCGAATCCCGGACCTTCCGCGAACACTTCGCCCCGCCGAGCATCGATCACGGCGACGGCTGAAGGGCCAGCGGCCGCGCGTAACACGGTGGCCGTGCCCACGCCAACGAGTGCGGTGTCGTGGGGGGCGGCGAGCCCGATCGCGGTCGCTAGTCCGATCCGCTGGCCCGTGAACGAACCGGGGCCCCGCCCGACGATGATCGTGTCGATGTCGGCGATGCCGAGCCCATTCGAGGTGAGCAGCGCATCAACGACGGCGAGCACGTGTTGCGCCGCAGCCGTTTCGCGGACCGGTGCGGCATCAACCGCAACCTCGTCGACGACGATGCCGATGGCGGCCGCGCTCGTGGCGGTGTCGATGGTGAGGACGCGCACGCCGTGATCGTAGAGGCGGAGGGCCGGGTCGGCTCCGTCGATCAGCGCAAGATGCCGGTATGTCCGAGGGAGTACCGACCGGGCTGCGGCCAGACGAGCAGACCGTGCGGTCCGGTTCCCACCGGGATCTTGGCGATCAGGTGGCCGTTGCGCGTGCTGATCGCGTAGACGCAACTACTGGAACGGCCCGTCAGCCAGAGCTCTTTGCCGTCGGGAGAGACGCCGCCCATGTCGGGCGTGCCCCCACCCGGGATGCTCCACTTCGCCACCACCCTCCGCGTCGCGAAGCTGATCACGGAAATCGTGCCCTCGTCCCGGTTCGAGACGTAGAGCACCTTCGCATCGCGGCTCGGGTAGAGCCCGTGTGCCCCCTTACCGGTCTTGATAAAGCCGATGTTGCGCATGGTCCGGCCATTGACCTTCCATACGCCATCGGCACGCATGTCTGCGACGTAGAACACCCGGCCGTCGGGACTCAGCTTGACGTCCTGCGGCATGTTGCTGGCTGACCCCAGCGTGAGAGCACCAACGATGAGGCCCTTCTGCAGATCGACCTTGAGGACCTGCCCCGAGAACTCGCAGCTCGCGATCAAGTACGTGCCATCCGCGGAGAAATCCATGTGGTCGATGCCGCGGCATGGCACTTGGATCGAATGGTCGAGTGCCATGGTCTGCGGGTTCCGGAAATCGAGGCGCGCCTGGGCCTCGGCGACGACGATGGCAAAGCGGCCATTGGGAGTGAAATACAGGTTGTAGGGATCCGTCACGGAGATGTCGTTGCCGCGTTTGCCGGTCTTGGGATTGATCGGCGTGAGGGTGTTGCCCTTGTCGTTGGTCACGTAGATGTGGCGAAGATCCCACGACGGCACCACGTGCTGTGGCAGAGCGCCGACGGCGAAGTGATCGATCACCTTGTACGTCTTGGGGTTGATCACATCGACGGTGTTGCTACTGCTGTTCGGGACGTAGACGCGGTAGAGCGCACCCTTGACGTTGGGACTGAACTCGTTCGGTCCGTCGTAGGCGTACACGTTGCCGGGCTGCATGGGAAAGCGCGCGGGCGAGGCGACGGTTGACGCCTTGGCTGCTGGCGCGCTGCCTGCCTGCTGCAGATGGGTGAGCGTGGCGACGGTACCACCCGGTCCCCGTCCGCCAGCAAGCAGGATGACGTCGCCCTGCCCGACGGCGGTGAGATCCGACAGCGGCGTGGAGAGCGTGCCCGCCGAACGGATCTTGCGCGTGGCAGGGTCGATGGCAACGATCCGTGTCGTGGGGGTGTTGAGGGTGCTCCCCCGGCCGCCGATCACGTAGGCGGTCGAGCCGATCGAGGCGCCAGCCGCGTGCGTCGTCGGCGTAGGGAGCTTGCCAATGGCCGAGAGACCGCCGCTCCCGGGATCAAAGGAGTAGACGGTCGACGTGGCGCTCCCGTCGGGCTGGGTTCCACCCGCAATGATCAGCTTGCCGCCTGCCGCCGCAACGGCGGCGTACCGCAGGGCGATCGGCAGTTGCCCGACGACGCGGGCGGTCTTGCCCGGTGACCACGCGACGATCGTGCGAAGCCAGGTCGATCCGGTGTACCCGCCCACGATGTACGCGGTCGAACCAATCAGTGCGGCCGACTGATCCGAACTCGGTGCCGGTAGCCGACCCGCATTCGCTACGCCACCCGTCGAGGGGTTAATGCGCCAGATCTGGTCGTGCTGGGCGGAGCCGTCGCCGCCGCCGAAGAGATAGACCGTGCCGCCGATGGAGACCGCCGCAGTGTCATGAATAGCGATCGGCAGTGCGCCAAGCACGGTCTCGCGCCCCCCGCGGACCTTGACGATGTCGGGGCGCGACGTATCGCTCTCGGTGAGCCCGGCGATCAACAGTGCGCTCCCGCCACCGAGATCAGCGCCGGCGGCGTTTTGCACGGGCGAGTTGAGCTGGCCGACCTTGTGCGCCGTCAGCCGATACGGCGGCACGCGTACGGCCGGTTTGGGCTTGGCCGCGGCAGGTGCGCTGCCTGTGGCACCACCAGCAGTGTCCATGCCGCCCATGTCACCGGTCATCGGCGCCGACGTACCGGCAGCCTGTGCCGACGAAGACGCCGACCCGGAGTCTCCGAACGTCAGACTGGTCGCGACACCAACGGCGATGAGGGCCGCTGCGCCAACACCGGCGGCAGCGAGCAGACGATTGCGGCGTCGCTGCCGGTCGCGCGTTGCGCGACGACGAGCACGGACATCATCCTGAGGCTCCACCCCCGCATCCTAGGTGCGACCGTCGTCGACGCAAGGTCGATGCCTCGTATTCCTCTCAGGTTGCTCTCAGGATTCGGCCGTGGTGACGTCGAATCTTCGCGACGTATCGGCCAGCGCGCAGATCGACACGGAGACGTCCGCTGGCGGCAACCACGCCTGGCCGAACTCCGGCCACTCCACAAAGGCAATCGCGTCCTCGCCAAGATACTCACCGAGGTCGGAGGGGTCCCGCAGCGGCTGGGATTCGAGCCGATAGAGATCGAGGTGCGCGACGGTCAACCGCCCCTGATACCGATGCGCGAGAGCAAACGTCGGGCTGGTGACCGGCTCGTTGACCTCAAGCAGGGCCGCGCACGCCTGAACCAGCGTGGTCTTCCCCGCGCCGATCGGCCCGTCGAGGTACACCACGTACCCGGGCCGCACTGCGGCGCACACCGCACGTGCAACCTCGGTCAGGTCGCCATCGGCGGGGACCTCGAAGGAGGTCACGACCAACTCAGCCGCAGCCGCAGCCGCCGCCACAACAGCCGCCACCGGCGCCCGCGGCAGCAGTCACGGCAGCGGGTACGTCGCCGCGCCCTACGCGCACGCGCTGGAAGGACGACAGCTGCTTCTCCGTGCGCTTCGAACCACACGACGGACACTTGACGGCAGTCGAGCCGGACATCGAGACCAGCTCCTCGAACTCGGTGGTAC
This sequence comes from Thermoleophilia bacterium, assembly GCA_037133755.1. Taxonomy (GTDB): domain Bacteria; phylum Actinomycetota; class Thermoleophilia; order Gaiellales; family F1-60-MAGs149; genus F1-60-MAGs149. Next base: position 7,630 of record JBAXNN010000022.1, on the reverse strand, counting down.
ACGCGGTGCAGGCAAACTCGTAGATCGGCATGGCGGCAGCGTAGCGCTCCGTGTGTCCGCACGTCCGGTACGCTTTCCAGCGAGGACTCCATCCACCGTGAGGGGTACCGACATGCAGCGTTCGACGCCACACCACACTCATCGTTGTGCTCGCACCCCCGAGGTGCTGCCGTGATTGTCGCCCGTTCCGTCTCCGAACTGCACGACGCGGTCTCCGGCCCGATCACGTTCGTTCCCACCATGGGGGCGCTACACGATGGACACGCGTCGCTGGTCCGGCTCGCGGCCACCGGTAAGAGTGCCGTGGTCGTCTCCGACTTCGTCAATCCCACGCAGTTTGCTCCTGGCGAGGATTTCGATGCCTATCCACGGGACCTCGACGCCGATGCCGCCATTGCGGAAGCCGCCGGCGCTGACGTGCTGTGGGCGCCTGCGGTCGATGAGATCTATCCCGTTGGGTTCTCCACCATCGTCGATCCAGGACCACTCGCACTCGAACTCTGCGGAGCCTCGCGCCCCGGGCACTTCGTCGGCGTCGCCACGGTGGTCACGCGTCTGTTCGGACTGGTGCGACCGACGCGCGCGATCTTCGGCCGCAAGGACTATCAGCAGTTGATCATCTTGCAACGGGTAGCGCACGATCTCGCTCTCGGTATCGATGTCGTCGGCGCACCGACGATCCGTGAGGCAGATGGCCTCGCGATGAGTTCGCGCAACCGCTATCTGTCAAACGACGAGCGAGCACGTGCAGCAGCCGTTCCCGGGGCGCTGCAGGCCGTCGCAGCTGCGTACGCTGCCGGCGAGCGCAATCCCGCTGTGCTGTTGGACGTTTCTCTTCGGGATGTCGAGTTCGAGTACCTCGAGCTCCGCGCTGCCGACCTCTCGCCGTACGACCCTGAGCAACCTGCCGTGGTGCTGATCGCCTGCCGGGTAGGGAGCACACGCCTGATTGACAACCTCGAGCTCGACCCCATCGCCCCGGCCTCGGCTAGCGATGCCCTCCACGCGAAGGAATCCGCATGAGCACCCGCCCGCGTCGTCCCGCCCCCGCGACACCCGCTCCTGGTAAGGTCGCGCTCCCCGATCTCGTCGCGCAGAAGTCGACCGGTGTACCGATCGTGATGATCACCGCGTACGACGCGCCGAGTGGCCAGGCCGCCGCCGAGGCCGGGGTCGATGTGATTCTCGTGGGCGATTCCGCCGCGATGACCGTACTTGGTCACGACTCGACGATGCCGATTACGATCGACGAGATGCTCGTGCTGACCGCCGCCGCGACGCGCGGCTCGAGCAAAGCCGAGCGTGCGCCTTTGGTCGTCGCGGACATGCCCTTTATGAGCTTCCAACCGTCAGATCGTGACGCGATTCTCGCTGCGGGCCGGTTCGTGAAGGAGGCCGGCGCGGACGCCGTGAAGGTCGAGGGCGCTGGGCCAACGCTCAGTCGCATTCGCGCCATCGTGGGCGCGGGCATCCCCGTCATGGGCCATCTCGGACTCACGCCGCAGAGCGCGACCGCTCTCGGCGGGTTTCGCGCCCAGGGGCGCACGGCCGACGCTGCCCTCCAGCTCGTCGATGACGCCCTCGCCGTTCAGGCTGCCGGCGCCTTCGCCCTCGTCCTGGAGTGCGTCCCGGCCGAGATCGCCGCTGCCGTCACCGAGCGCGTCTCGATCCCGACTATCGGCATTGGTGCCGGCAATCAGACCGACGGCCAAGTGCTGGTGTGGCACGACCTACTCGGTATTGGCGCTGGGTCGAGTCCGCGCTTTGTCGAGCGTTACGCGGATCTGCATCAAGCCTCGCTCGATGCGGTGCGTCGTTACGTCAAGGACGTGCGCGCACGCGCCTTCCCGAGTGAACGCCACACGTACGCGATCGCCGACGACGAACTGGCTGCTTTCCAGGCCGGCCTCGGCGTCGCCGCACTCTGACTCGCTACGCTGGGCGCATGAACTACGCCCACGTCTGCTACCGCATCAACGAGATCGACCGCTCGATCGAGTTCTACTGCGGCGCCCTCGGCTTCAAGGAGCTGAAGCGCTATCCCATCCGCGATGAGGCGGTCAACATCTACGTTGCCCCGGAGGGGTCGGAGAACACACCGCTCGAGCTGACGTTCAACTTCGGGCGAACCGAGGACTACGACATCGGCACGGGCTACGGCCACATCGCGTATCACGTCGATGACCTCGATGGCACGCTGGCGCGCCTCGCCGAGATCGGCGTGCAGCCGGAAAAGCCACCGTACTCGATCCGTGAGGGCGGCTCTCGCCTGTGCTTTGTCCGTGATCCCGATGGGTACCGCATCGAGTTGATCGAGAAGGCCGCAGGCGACTGACGTGGGCGTGAAGCCCGGGGTCGTCCTGGTCTTGCTCGAGCAGTGGTCACTGTCACCCGAGCGCGATATGCGAGCGCTGGTCCAAATGGCCGTCGACGCAGAGGCGGCCGGCGTGGACACCGTGATGCTCAGCGACCACGTCTTGCTGACACCGAAGGCGGGCGCCGAGGGACGCATGGCGAACCCTCGCGACTACGCGGCACCCGGAAACCAAGATCCGTTCACGCCCTGGCCTGATTCGGTCGTGTTGGCCAGCGCGATCGCCGCCCGCACCTCGAAGATCCGGATCGCACTGTCGGCGCTGATCTACCCGCTTCGTCACCCGCTCCACACGGCGACGCAGCTGGCCACGCTGGATCTGATGAGCGAGGGCCGCCTCGTCGTGCAGCCCACGGTTTCGTGGCTCGACGAGGAGTACGCGGCCATGGGCGTGCCGTTCAAGAAGCGCGGGCGCATTCTGGACGAGCAGCTGGCGATCATGCGACTCGTGTGGAGTCAGTCGCCCGCGTCGTTCCACGGCGACTTCTACGACTTCGAAGACGTCTACCTCGAGCCCAAGTGCTGGAGGCCTGAGGGTCCACGCCTGTGGTTTGGCGGCCAGCACGTGCACGGGCCGATCTTGCGGCGTCTCGTCGACTACGGTCACGGCTTCCATCCGTTCGGCACACCGACGCCCCAGGACCTGGCCGACATCCGCGACGCGATGACCGCCGCGGGTCGCGACCCCTCGTCGATCGAGATGATCGGCGGTATCCGGCCGCGCTTCCCCGCCGACGATCAGCCGGGGGATCTCGACGAGGCCATGCAGGCGATCCCCGCCAAGCTCGCCGAGGGCTACACGTCGATTTGCTTCAAGCCTTCGCAGTACACCGACGATCCGTCCGACGTGCAGGACCTCTGCTGCCGGATGGTGGCTGCGGTCGAAGCGGCAGCCTAGGCCGACGGCTTGCCACCGCGAAGATCCTCGCGGAAGCCGTGGACCGGACGGCCGAGCGCGCGCCACTGGAAGATCGAGATCGCTGGCAGCTTGTCGTCGTACTCGACGATGCGTGCGTTGCGTCCGATCTTCTGGCACTGCGCCGCGATCTCAATCAGATCGTCCTTGCTCGGTGCCACGAGCACCAGATGGGCACCGGTGACGTACTGGAAGACGGCGCCACAGGCCGGGCACGGCCACGGATCGGTGCGGATCGCGTACCACTCGCCGTCCGAGGTGTCGATGCCCTCGAAGGACTCGATCTCCTCCTCGGTCCAGATCGCTCGATCGGTATCGACGTCGGAGGGCGTGATGGTCTCGAGGCGTGGATCCATGACCTGCAGCCTACCGCCTACGCGAGTGCCTTGGCGGGTTTGGCGGGCTTGAGCAGGGGGATCAGGAAACGCCCCGTGTGGGACGCCTTGACCTTCGCCACCTGTTCTGGCGTGCCGACCGCGAGCAACTCGACACCGGCATCGCCGCCCTCGGGTCCGAGGTCGATCAGCCAGTCGGACTGCTTGATCACGTCGAGGTTGTGCTCGATGACCAGCACAGTGTTGCCGGTGTCGACGAGACGTTGCAGCACGTGCAGCAGCTTCTCGACGTCGGCCATGTGCAGTCCCGTCGTCGGCTCGTCCAGGACGTACAGTGTTCGTCCGGTCGCGACCTTCGCCAGCTCCGTCGCGAGCTTGACGCGCTGTGCCTCACCGCCGGACAACGTCGTGGCGGGCTGTCCGAGCCGCACGTAGTCGAGCCCGACGTCATGGAGCGTCTGCAGTCGCCGCCGAAGCTTCGGAATCTTGGAGAAGAACGCGAGCGCCTCTTCGATCGGCATATCGAGCACGTCGGCAATCGACTTGCCCTTGAACCGGACCTCGAGGGTCTCCTTGTTGTATCGCCGCCCACCACAGACCTCGCACGGTACGTAGATATCGGGCAGGAAGTGCATCTCGATCTTGAGCGTGCCGTCACCTCGGCAGGCCTCGCACCGGCCGCCCTTGACGTTGAACGAGAAGCGACCCTGTTTGTAGCCGCGCGTCTTGGCGTCGGGCGTGTCGGCGTAGAGCTGACGAATGTGATCGAACAGGCCGGTGTACGTGGCGGGATTCGAGCGGGGCGTACGACCGATCGGCGACTGGTCGATCGCGATGACCTTGTCGAAGTGCTCGACGCCCTCGACGGACTCGTGGGCTCCCGCACGCACGCGCGACTTCAGCAGGTGCTGCTGCATCGATCGCAGAACCACGTCATTGACGAGCGTCGACTTGCCCGAGCCGCTTACGCCGGTGACCGTGACAAAACGCCCGACGGGAATCTCGACGTCTACGTCCTTCAGGTTGTGTTCGCGGGCACCCCGAACGACCAAGAATTCCTCGGATTGCGGCCGGCGTTCGGGCACGGCGATCGCACGGCGGCCGCTCAGGAACTGCCCCGTGACCGAGTCCTTGGACTTCATCACGACCTTGGGGGTTCCGGCGGCGACGACACGGCCGCCATGTTCCCCCGCTCCCGGTCCCATATCGACGAGCCAGTCCGACTCGCGCATGGTGTCCTCGTCGTGCTCGACGACGATCACGGTGTTGCCGATGTCGCGCAGCCGCGTCAGTGTCTCGAGCAGGCGGTGGTTATCGCGCTGGTGGAGGCCGATGGAGGGTTCGTCGAGGATGTAGAGCACGCCGACGAGGCTGGAGCCGATCTGCGTGGCGAGACGGATGCGTTGAGCCTCGCCGCCGGACAGCGTCGAGGCGCCGCGATTGAGCGACAAGTAGCCGACGCCCACGTCGTTGAGAAACGACAGGCGCTCGATGATCTCGCGCAGAATGCGCTCGGCAATCAGGCCCTCGGTCTCCGACAACTCGAGCGTCTTCGACCACGAGATCGCCTTCTCGACCGACTGATTGGTCGCTTCGTGAATCGACATGCCACCGACGGTGACGGCGAGGCTTTCAGGCTTGAGCCGCGCACCGTTGCAGTCCGGGCACGGACGCAGCGCCATCCATTCCTCGATGCGCTCCTTTTGTGGCTCAGACTCGGTCTCGTCGTAGCGACGCTTCAGACTGGCGAGGAGTCCCTCCCACGCCACGCTGTACGCGCGCTTGCGGCCGAAGCGGTTCTTGTAGGTAACCATCACGCGTTCGCCGTCGCTGCCGAGCAAGAACCAGTTCTGCTGTTCTTCCGTCAACTGGCCCCACGGCACGTCGAGTGGCACATCGAACCGCTCCGCAACGCTGAGCACCAACTGCTCGAAGAAGTTCGTACCTGCCACGTTCCACGGCTGGAGCGCTCCACCCTCGAGCGTCACCGTCGGGTCGGGCTGCACCAAGTCGGGATCCAGTTCTGGCAGCGAGCCCAGGCCATGGCAATGCGCGCAGGCTCCGTGCGGGCTGTTGAACGAGAACACGCGTGGTGCCAGCTCCGGCAGCGAGACGCCGTGATCGGGACACGCAAAACGCTCGGAGAACGTCAGTGTCTCGCCGTCAACCACCGCGACGTCAAGCAGCCCATCAGCGAGTTGAAGCGCGGTCTCGACAGAATCCGTCAGACGTCGGCGCAGATCATCCTTGAGCACCAGGCGATCCACGACGACGGCTACGTCGTGCTTGAACTTCTTGTCGAGCGTGATCTCGTCTTCGAGGAGCAGGGTCTCCCCATCCACCTTGACGCGGGTGAAGCCCTCGCCGCGGAGCCGCTCGAAGATATCTTTGAATTCGCCCTTTCGTCCGCGCACGATGGGCGCGTCGACGGTGAACTTGGTGCCCTCGGGGAGGCGCAGCACCTGATCCACGATCTGCTCGGCGCTCTGTCCGGTGATGGCGCGCCCGCACTCGGGACAGTGCGGATGGCCGATGCGTGCGTAGAGCAGGCGCAGGTAGTCGTAGATCTCCGTGACGGTGCCGACGGTCGAGCGCGGGTTGCGCGACGTCGTCTTCTGGTCGATCGAGATAGCCGGGGAGAGCCCATCAATGCCGTCGACATCAGGCTTTTCCATCTGCCCGAGGAACTGGCGCGCGTACGCGCTGAGCGATTCGACGTAGCGCTGCTGTCCTTCCGCGTACAGGGTGTCGAACGCCAGACTGGACTTGCCCGAGCCCGACAGGCCGGTGATGCAGATCAGCTTGTTGCGCGGCAGCTCAACCGTGATGTCCTTGAGGTTGTGCTCGCGCGCTCCCCGAATCGTGATCGATTGCTCAATGGCCATCCAACCAGCCTAATCGCAGGCCCGGCAGCGCCGGCCGCGTGGCCTACTCGCCGAGGCGGAAGGGCGGGTACTTGTCGGTCGTCAGGAGAATCGCGTAGCAACTCACCCGCGTCGACCACCGCATGACGCCGACGGTGTAATCGAAGAGCCCGCGCGGGTAGCGCCCCGTGAAGAGGATCGCGAACCACGCGATGATCGTGACCACCAGCAGGCCAATACCGAGGAAGAACAGCACGATGTAATGCGGGATCACGAGCAGCCACTTGATCAGCGGCAATCCGCGCGACAGCTCCTCCTTGGCGTTGGGATACGCGACGCGAAGGTTGAGGGCCTGGCGATCTTCGGTCGACGGGTATTCGTCGCGCAGCAGGTAGACGTAGATGCCCACACGGTTCACGAACGCGAGCAACTGCACGTTGAAGTCGAACCACCAGCGCGGATAGCGATGGCGGAACAGGAGCAGAAGCAGCGTCGGCAGGAAGATGAAGCCGCCGAGGGCCGTAGCCGTCTGGGCGCCGCCGAAGTCGCTCATCGATGACGAGGAGGACGAGTACTGGACAAACAACTCGAGCAGGATGACGACCGGGATCGCCAGAATCGCGCGGAAGAAGACGGTCACGCGGTTGCGCGGGCTCTCCGGGTAGTCCACGTTGAGGTTGACGGGGTAGGCGGGGGGACTGCTCGGCGGTGGGGTCGGCGGAACAGCCGCGGGATCGACAATGCTCATGCAATGAGGGTACGCGCCTGAGTGGACGCTAGTGTGCGGGTGTTCAACCGAGGAGGACTTCATGCCGCAGGAAAAGCTCCGCCCGGAGGGCGCACCGCCGCCGTCCGCCCCGTACACGCCCGCCATCAAGGTCGGCGACATGCTCTGGACATCGGGCCAGGCGCCCTTCAACGCCAGCAACGAGGTTGAGGGCGGCGACGTCGCCGCGCAGACGGAACTCGTCTTCGACAACCTTGAGCGGGTGCTCGCCGCTGGCGGCGCCACCCTGAGCGACGTGGTCAAGATCACGGCACATCTGCAGGATCTCGCGGGCGACTTCGCCGCCTATAACGAGGTGTACGCGCGTCGTTTCGGCGCGCATCGCCCCTGCCGCACCACGGTCGGCAGCACGCT
>JBAXNN010000021.1:0-16861 GCA_037133755.1 Thermoleophilia bacterium | reverse complement strand
GAGCGAACGACTGAAAATCGTTAGGTCGCCGGTTCGATCCCGGCCCAAGCCACATAGACCAGAAAACACTCACTTCCTAAAGGAAATATTTGGGTTCAAAGTTTGTAATCTATTTGAATCTTAAGATCATTGGCCCTGATTCTGAATTAACATGATTGAGCAAGCTCACTGTCCGCTAGTCCGAGTTGTTTTGTAACTAAAGATACGATTGTGATTGAATTCAAACACTCATCTGAGTCTTATGCTTATTTATTGTCCCTTGAATTAAATCATAATTCGACTTTGTCCACTCGATTGTTTCTAATATTCCATTTTCAAATTCGGTAGAAGTTCTGAATTTTAGTTGGTTTGCACTTTTTGTGGGGTCACCAAATCGACGTCCGCTATGGTCCCATTCGCGCCTATCTTCAATGTGCAACTTGCTTCCACTTTTTGATAACTCAATAATTTTTCTCGCGACGTCTTTAATCAAAAACTCTTGCCCAGATGCCAAATTGTAAACTTCGCCTTTAACGCCTCTATTAGAGGCCGCGATGACTCCTTTAGATAAATCATCAACATAAACGAAATCTCGCGAGCTCTCACCTGCACCGTAAAGAGTCAGGTCCTCGTTATTTATCGCCTTCCAAATGAAAGTTGGAATTACATTTCGCCAAACTGTGTGAATAGTGCCGCGCCATTCTCCCGCACCAAGAATTTCACGGGGCCCATATGCATTTTGAAAACGAACTCGGACAACATCCAATCCACGTCTGTCGGCAAAATATTTTGCATACATTTCCCCAGTAACTTTACTAATTGAGTAGGGACTATCGTGTAGAAGCGGTGTTTCATCGACCTCAGGAACGCCCGTTGGCGCATCCCAAGTCTTTGGCGCTACCGCACATCCAGCTCCGGTGTACACAACCCTGGAGCTTGGCATTCTCTTTTCTACCCAATTCAAAACGGTTAAAGTCGGTTTCATATTGTTCTCAAGATCCATTAAAGGGTCCTCTATAGAACTTTGGTTACCATGAAAACAAGATAAATGAAAAACCTTATCAACTTTTGTATCGACTTTGTTTAAAACATTCTCATCCGATGCAGATCCCATAACGAAATGAACTCGTGAATTAGAAGAGACATTAGATTTTTCACTAGAAAGCAAATTGTCTACTATAAAGATCTCGCCATCAGTTTCTTTGAGTAGATTCTCCACTACCCAAGAGCCAACAAAGCCAGCCCCGCCAACTACAAGTGAATTCATCTTGTTCTTCCTTAGTGGTGCTGTCGTAACTGCTGATTAGAAGACTTGACTGTACTCACGCATGCAGCGATAGCTTTGAAAATATCTCCTTCTGGCTTCCACCCAAATATTTTTTCCGTCTCAGCAATGTCAAATATGACAAATCTAGGATCTGTATTTTTTGGCGGATTGACTGATATCTTAAACGAGTCTAAGGAAATATCGAGTGCACCTGCAACAAATTCAGCCACTTCTTTAGTACTTATTGCTTTAGCACTACCGACAACACATTCACTTGGCCAAGTGTCCAGCGTGATTGCAGCATCTAGGAAACGAATAAAATCTTTCGGGGGTAAGTAGTCTCTGTAAGTATCTGTAACGGTCAAATCTTCGCCTGCAAGTATTCTTTTAGCAAATGCAGGAATAGCACCAACGCTAATTCGTGGACTTACTACACTGCTTAATATTACCGACGTCTTCTTTCCAGGGTAGGACGACAGTAAATACTCTCCGGCCATCTTCCAGATTCCATAACTTTCATGGGGCGAAATTGGGGATTTCGGATTTACGGGTTCACTCACATCGCGGGTTAGAAAAGACTGAACGTATAAAATTGGAAAATTAATTGTTTTTGCACCAATTTCGCAGATGTTTGCTAATCCTTGAACGCTCTCAAATCCCCTTACTTGATCAGAAGAAACAGTTGTGGCTAAATAGATAACTAATTGGGGATTGAATTGAATTAAGGCATCACGATAGTTTTCTTTGTGTGCCGCGTTCGCAATGACAGTAGTTATCTTCGAGGGTAAATCATCAATAGACAGACATGACTCTAGACAATCATCCACAATGAATAGTTCGTGCCTATCTTGATAAGCGTCGATAATGTCTGCGCCTAAAGTGCCCAATCCGCCAATAAGACAAATGCGCATTTTAGGATTTAGCTGCCTTGAGGTGCGTTACTTCTCGATCAACACCAAACTCTTTGTAGTACTTAACGGCTGCCTCTACAGTATCTTCAAAATTAGTCAGTTGTGGCATATCAAAGTCCGCATAAGTTTTTGAAGGATCTAAAAGAATGGTTGCCGGATTGCTACCTAGGCTCGGCGCTTTATCGTAGTCCGGCTTTGGCGCAAGTTGTAGGGCATTCGCTACAGCATTAAACATCTCTAGAATTGATATGTCTCTGCCGGAAGAAAAATGGTACGCGCCACTACCCCTTCCATCAACGGCTTGAACCACAACTGAAGCTAAGTCACGCACATCGACAAAATCACGTCGCGCTTCGGCAATCATGCAACGCTGGCCAGTAGATAGCCTCTTGAAGAAGATTGGTAATGCTCCAGACAAATTTCTTGGGCCGACGATGTTTGCTAATCGAAATGTTACAAAATCGATTCCACTTTGTTCAATATAAAATTCACCAGCTGTTTTTGATATGCCATAGCTTGTAGGTGATGGAATTCTTGGATAATCCAGTGGAACTGGTTGAATAGTTGGACTCAATCCGTAGCACAGCGCTGTTTGGAAATAGATTAAACGTGCATTTGACTCTTTCGCATAACGAACGGAATTGATTGTTCCCAAAACATTAGTTCTGGAATCCTCTTCCCAGGCATTTGCATCAGCGTAAGAGGCGGCTGCATGTACAACAACATCGGCTCTCTCGTTATTTCCAAAAGGGTTCTCAAATACTCTTGGATCTGCAATCGATCCATTTAAAAAAGACACATTGTTTGAAAGTTCGATATGGGATTCGCGGCCTGTAGCCAAATTGTCGAGGCAAACAACTTGATCACCTCGTTTGCCTAGAAGATCCGCCACATGTGACCCAACTTGACCCGCACCGCCTGTAACCAAAACTTTCATATTTCCTCCGGCTCATATCTATGAATCACATGCCGAAGCATGTCGTATCTCATGATTCATTCTAATCTGATTTACTTGCTATGCACCATATTTCGACTGGCCTAAAAAAGGCTCTTTGTAAGGCCTTTGAAAACCAATCCGTTTTGTTGATGGATTTAAGCGCCCTGTCTTCGTTTAAGCGATATTGCCTTTCGAACCTGGATTCTAAGATTGCTTGTGGGTTTAATTCGGCCTGTGCGTTCTCGGAATTATGCGAAAAACTCAAATCTTTTCGCAGTTTCTCAAAGTTAGACTTCCGAAAAAGAAGATTTCTTCTGGTGTGACTGACCATTACTACATTACCTAAATGTATTTCCCTTGTCTCTAAACCTGCGCTCTCAACCAAATTTCTCAATAATTTCTTAGTATATGTTCGAAGATGTATAAAGGGATAGGGAGCGCCTAGGTTGGTGGCATAATTAATTGATGTTTCCAAATAAGGTGATCGAATATATAAAGCCCCATTCTTGGTTAAAGAACTACTGACACTTAGTATCGCATCTCCTTCATTCAAGACATGTTCAAAGACATCACAGGCGATAATCAAGTTAAAATTGAGTTCAAATTTAGGTAATCGTTCCACATTAGCGATAAAGGATGAATTCGAAAACTCCATTAAGTAATTTGAAACGATATCGCAGGCAAAATATGAGTATCCCTCTTGTTGTAACAAATTTCCCAAATGTCCAAGTCCAGGGCCTATTTCTAGCACTCGAAATTCATGGTTATCTATGTTCTTAAAGTTTTTTTCCTTATACTTTCTGATACGCTCAAAATCTTCCTTGGCCTTTTCTAGTAATGATTCTTGTGACTGAACACTTACTTCTCTGTCGGCCCTGGCGATTTCCTCATAAAGAGATTTATAGGCGTTGAAGATTGCTGGATAAGATGCTCGGGCGAAATCAGGAATTTGACAGAAACATTGCTCGATTGCCAGCTCGCAATGATTGCAATTTTCTAAGTGCCAAATTCCTAACTTGTTACTCATGTGGAAAGTCGCAAATCTCTAAACTACCTCTCAAGTGAATTTAACCACGTGCTTAGCGTTAGCACGGCCCATAGGTTTCTATTCCCAAGGTCGGGCTTCAGAAGAAGAGTATCCAGTAATTCGTTACGAATGTAAGGTAAGTGCCGATCACGCAATTGTGAAATAAGATCATTAACCTCACTTTTTGCTTCAGTTCTTGCCCAAGATTCAAGCGGGACAGGGAACCCCATCTTATCCTTACGATCGAGCACCACCTTAGGTAAGTCACCCAAAGCTGCACATCTCATTAAATCTTTCGGTCTCGATCCAGACATTCTCACGCCTAACGGAAGTGCCAACATAAACTCTAGAGTTTCAGTCGCTAACAGAGGCACTCGCGATTCAAGGCCGCATGACATAGTTACACGGTCTTCAACTTGAAGCAAGCTTGGCAAGAACTTTCCAACTTCATATCTCAATAATGCGTTGTGCAATTCCGACATAGAGTCAACACCGTTTGGAGAGATGTAAGAAACCAATTCTGCTTTCACCGCGGATTGAATTTCTGGCCGTATCTGAAATAGTCCTGTGTCCAGATCAGACCTCTGTGCTATTCCAATAAATCCATCGATAGGAGAAGTAAACCCATTGAAATCTGAAAACTTCTTATACATTTGTTGATAACCTGATAAGCCTGAAACATCACCTGCTATCTCAGCCCACTTGCTTTCAGTACCGCTAGTTGCTTCTATCAACCCCATGGCTATCAAGGGGAATCGGTCACGTGTATAACCTAGAAAGAGTTCATCTCCTCCTGTTCCTGAGAGGACAACCCGGAAATCTCTTGCAATTTTTTGGGCAACTATGAACTGTCCGATCGCTCCTGGCCCCGCCCCTGGATAATCCATGTGTTTACCAAATTGCTTCAAACCAGAGAAAAACTCTTGAGGCTCGATGTTAACTACACTCAGATTCAAACCAGACATTTCTGCAACAGCAGTTGCGTAAAGGGTTTCATCGAATCCGGATTCAGGGTATCTCCCAATGAACGCTTGAGTCACGCCACTTTTCGAGGAAATCGAAGAAACCCATGAACTATCCATTCCGCCTGAAGTTAACGTTGCAATAGGCACATCAGACAACATATGTGATGCTACTGATTTCCCAAATTTTTCTCTAAGAAGTTCAACAGATGTGTCAACATCAACTTCACTGGTTCGCTGTGATGGAAGGTGATCATCCAAATTCCAATATGTCCTAGTTTTGATATTTCCGTTGCTAATGGTCAGGACTGTTCCGGGTTTTATGCTTCTAATGTCTTTGTAGAATGTTCTATCCGATACCTGAAATTGAAAAATACTCCATTCGGCAAAACCATGCTCATCTAATTGCTTGCCAAGGGCTAATGCCAAAGGTTTCGCCTCTGAAGAAAACCAGACGCCCTCAGTTTCTTTGCACCAATAAAGTGGTTTGATTCCGAGCCTGTCTCTTCCGAGCCACAAGGCATCTTGGCTCTCGGGAATATAGGCGAAGGCGAACATTCCATCGACCATAGACATCCCCTGAAGCCCATAAGTGTCAAGAACGGCTAATAGACTTTCTGAATCAGAAGATGTCTTGAAATCATAACTTGACAGTTTTTGTCTTATCTGTGGAGAGTTATAAATTTCCCCATTAACAATTATTCGTGAGCCTCCGCGACCAAATAGAGGTTGATTTGCCCTTTCATCCAGATCGTTAATTGCTAATCGATGATGCCCTAGAGCAAAAAATGGAGTTTCTGTAAGTTCAGAGTTCCACTTCGCACTTCCGTTTGGTCCTCTATGAGCTAGATTTGAAAAAACATTCTCAAACTTTATTCCGGTGGCAGGAGTAAAGGATTTCCCCACGAAACCGGAAATGCCGCACATTTAACAACCTCTACCCGTCAGACTATATTGAGAAGTTAAGTGTATCTAACAGCTTATCGATCCGGCTCTTAAACGAATTTTTCTCGAATAATTCTTCATATACCGATTCAGGCCGATTTGTTTCGATTGCCATACTTACTTCCTCCAGAACGGTTTCTGGGTTATCCGGATCCCACACGGAATAGTGAGAGCCAGGCGTTAATACTCCGTTGTAGAACCCCGGGCTTAGAATTTGCCAAGTTCCGCAAAACACAGCATCCAAGTGCCTTGAAGTTAATGCCTTACCCGAAACAAAGTGATAATTGTTCACATTAATTCTGCTCAACACGCCATCTAGAACCTCTTGAGATAAGGCAGATGTGGCACCTTGCTCCTTACCAATAACCTTTCCAACTGACCGCAGGATATTCTTAACTCCAGTTGGCATAGATCTAATGAGCTTGGCGCCAGCAAAATCGTTGTCAATAAATTTCTTTCCCTCTATCGTTTTCAAATAACTAAGTGCTTCAAGCCAAACATCATCCGTTTTAAAAACAAACTTTGAGCCACCTTCACTTGCCACTGTGGTTTTACAACTACGCAAGAAGGAGTACCACGCATCTTTGTCGAGTCTTTGAGAATTTGAAACATCTACATGGCGCCCACAGGTCACAAAATAATCTGAGACCTCTCTGACAACTTGATTTCTATCCCGATCCAATATGAACCACGGATACTCGAACCCTCTAAATCCTAAATCAACAGTTCTTGCTTCCTGAGCATGATTCCTTGGATCCCTTTTTGGTAAGGCATGAGGGATTTCAACCACCTTTCCTCCACAATCGAAATACAGCGTATCGCCTGAGTTTTGAGTTAATTGGGTTGCGATTATCTCGGGATTGATCTGTCGAATATTCCTTAACCTTGTCTCCATAGATAGCCAGGGATTCGAGTACTCATTCCCAACAAACAAGATGACTGGACAAACGCGTGAAGTCAAAGCCGCTTCGAGATCCTTTAGCCACTTATTTGAGTCAGCTGTTACTGAGTGCAAAACAACTATTAAGTCAAAGTGAGCCAAATGCCTCTTGAAATCTGAAAGCTCTGATTCCTTCAAAATGTTGTAGGTCCTGAATTCAGGAGACACTTGTTTCCAGGCTTGTTGCCATTCATCCAAATATGACATTTTGTACGGATATCTGACTTCGATTATGGCAATTTGCATGATGCATTCTATAGGCTTATCCAATGAAGATTGTCAGTGTGGTCGGTGCAAGGCCCCAATTTGTGAAACTATTTCCAATCTCGCGAGCCATTCCAACAGGGGTAAATCACCAAATAGTTCACACAGGTCAACATTATGACGAATCCATGTCGCAAATATTTTTCGACGAACTACAGATTCCTAGACCGATTTATAATTTAGATGTTGGGTCTGGTACACATGCACAACAAACCGCTGCCATGATGATTGGCCTAGAGAGGTCTTTCTTAGAAACTAAGCCAGATGTAGTTTTAGTTTACGGAGACACAAATTCAACTATTGCAGCCGCTCTGGTTGCATCGAAAATGCATATTCCCGTCGCACATTTAGAAGCAGGATTAAGAAGTTTCAATCGCTTCATGCCTGAAGAGTTGAATCGAATCGCGACTGATCATCTATCTAACTTACTTCTTGCTCCTACTACTACGGCACTAGAGCAACTCCAGAGAGAAGGACTAGGGAAAATCTCTCACCTGGTCGGAGATGTGATGGTAGATGCACTGCTTTACTCTAGAGAATTATTATCTGGCCTCACGCCAATTTCAGATGAATTCCCAGAGCGCTTTCTCTTTTGCACGATACATCGAGCTGAAAATGTGGACGAAGAATCAAGAATTCGACTCATCTTTGAAAAACTTTCCAAATCTGAGTTGCCTATTGTTCTAGCTGGGCATCCCCGGCTCGTTTTACGGCTTAAACAACTCGGAATAGATGTAGATAAACTCGGAATTCAGTTAATTGGATCACAAAGTTATCTTCGAACGATTCAATTGATAATGTCTAGTTCTGGAGTCATCACTGACTCTGGTGGTTTACAGAAAGAATCTTATTTTTTGGGAAAACCCACATTGATTGTGCGTGCCGAGACGGAATGGCCTGAAGTCTTGGAAGGCGAGCTGAGTGTCTTAGATTTCATGTTAGTTGGCATTAATAGCTTTCATGTAAATCAGAGACGAGCGATTATTGACTTTAAGACTTTTGGGAACGGTGAATCAAGTAGGAAAACGCTAGACCTTATTTTGAGAGAATTTCAATAGTGTTGAAGGATAATTTCGACGTTGTTGTAATTCTCACTGAGTCGGACTTAAGTAATGAACCTCATGCTAATAGGTTCCATTGGTCTCGAATGCTTCGAGATTCTGGGATTAAGACAGTTTTGGTTCAGCCCCAACATGATGGGATGAAAAATATTGAAGGGCTCGAGGGTATTACTTTGCTCTATGGCGGTCCTGAAGCTTTTGAACAAAAATATTTGAAAGGTATCATCAACTCTGATCAACGGATTTTGTTTTGGAACTACGGCTCAATCTATTCCGAAGTCATACCCCGGAATCGGGGGTTTCTGATTCACCACGCAACTGAGGACTATTTGAACTCGAGTTTTCCTAGACTAAATATGGATGAGTATCTTGGCGATTTATTGCGATTAATGTCAAGAGCGGATTTGGTTATAGCAGTGAGTGAAGGTGTCGCGTCAAACATCCGCAAAGTTCTTAGACCAGATGTGCCTCTCCGAGTGATTCAAAATGCATACGATCCGACAACATTTTATCTCGAAGATTTCGGACCTCGTTCAAAAACTTTTTTGTTTCAGGGTGGTGTCAATGCAAGAATTGACTGGAGTTTTATCTCTGAACTTGCCGAAGTGTATAAGGACTACAATTTTCACTTTTATGGGCCTGTTAACTTGCCTAGAAGCGTCCTTAACAAAAAGCCAAAAAATGTCGAGTTTTTTGGTCAAGTTGGAGGAGATGAATTAAGGCGTGCTATGAACTCTGCCATGATAGGACTGATACCGTTCAAGAATGAATCTTGGTTGCAAGGTTCCTTTCCCTTGAAATATTTCGAATATCTGGCATGTGGTTTACCCGTCTACGCTTCGGCAATTGATTCAGTTTTTGCCCAAAAATCAGGTGCTTATGAGATATCAAGCCTCATTCCAAGAACGATTATTCCGGAATTTGACGAAGGCGAGTTTCAACGAATTAGTGAAATTCTAACTAGCAACACTTATAAAAGCAGATTTTCAGAACTCGAGGCACTACTTAGGCATCAGGGAGTGCCGAACCGCAGTCATCTTCCGGTATTGAGGGTGTGCGTCCTTTACGACTCCGCTAGTCTCTCTGTTGAAACTATTCGCGAGCATGTTCTAAGTCTTTCCCAACTAAAGAATTGTGACGTTCATTTCATTAGTATTAGGATCAAGAATTTTCGAGACTTTAATTCTTTTGATGTGCTTATTTCCCACTATTCCGTTCGGCTTTGCTATCAATGGCATTTACCCAAGAGATTCAAAAAGAAATTTTCTAGCTTTAAGGGTTTAAAATGTGCATTTCTCCAAGACGAGTACGATCAAACTGATATTGCTGCACAGAGTATTCATGATTTAGGTATCACTTTGGTATTCACCTGTGTAAACCCAGTAAATTTACGTAGGGTTTACCCTTCTTTAGTTGACAAAAACGTGAAATTCAAGCAAGTGCTAACAGGATTTGCCTTTGCCCCAGGGGAGAAAGATGATTTTGTGAAGGAACTTCCGGATCGTAAATGGGATTTAGGTTATCGAGGCCGCAAGTTAAGTCATAGGTACGGCCGTTTAGGTTTTGATAAGTGGCGAATTGGAGAAGAAACACTGAAGCTACTTGGAAGCTCAAATTTTAGGCTCAATATTTCTTCCGAAGATCTGGATCGCATTTATGGTGACTCGTGGTTTAGATTTTTAGGAGAATGTAGGGCTGTACTTGGAACGGAAAGTGGATCAAATATTTTTGATCATGACGGATCCTTAGAGATTCTGAGCCAAAGAGAGTCAAACATGGACTACTTGGATTTTGAGAGAAAGCACTTAGGTGGCTTGGAGATTGAGGGTCTGATGAACCAAATCTCACCACGAATTTTTGAAGCAATATCAACAAAGACTGCACTCGTGCTTTTTTCTGGACACTACAGCGGTGTTTTAGAACCATGGGTACATTTCTTTCCTTTAGAAAAGGACTTTTCAAATATAAATGCTCTCGAATCCTTTCTCGCAAATGATGAGGCAATCATCATAATGACTGAGCGCGCATACGAAGACATAGTTATGAGTCAGAAATTTAGTAGGGCTGTGTTTATTGAATCAATCAATGAAACGATTAGAGAGAATCTGGGATCATTCAAGTCAAAAAAATCCAAGCCTGTTGCCGAGGTGTTTAGGTCTTTCCCTTCAAACTATGTACCCGAGTCGAACTCGGATTGGACACAAAAAAATCCTTATCGGACTGTGAGGATTTTTTGGCGGAGAATCCCTCCTAGAATTAGGTACAGATTCGCTTGGTATGTACCTGTTTTCGAGAAGTTGTTAAAGTTGCTTTCTAATCTATGTGAACTTTTCTCAAGTTACATCAAAAACTTTTACCCAGGCAGAAAAAGATAGAATCCGCCAGATAGTGAAGTCCCAACTCACTCTGCCTGTCATGCGATCCCGAAACAACTTTATGGATTTTTCGCGGTCAAAGAATTCTGGAAATTCATTCATGGCTTCTAGAAACAACTTCTCCACCCTATCCGAAAGAATTCCCTTAAACCATTCCTGTTCTGGGGTAGCAAACCCTAATTTCTTTGGCTCCAAGTAAATTTCGCCTGGGACTCTTCCCATGAGATATTCTCTTACTGGAAGTTTGGTGAGGGTAGAGTTTAGTCGCGAGCTCGAATCCAAATTCAGGGAATAAGTAGAAATTTTTGAACCCAGGAATGGCACTCTTGCTTCAATCCCATGCGCCATACTATTCCTATCTTCTGAATGAAGGAGCATGGGGAGACTGACTGCATAAGTCATTACACTGCAAAATTCCTTTACGGATTTCGGTTCATTGAATCCCCTCGATTCTAAGGCATTCGTCCAACCATTCTTTCTACTGTTATCCAGTTCAAGCAAATCAGGGTTTAGCCAAGAGTCAATTAGATGCAATTTTGTTGAAAATTCTGTTCTCGCTAGAGCATTTTTGATTCTCAGCACTCGATTGAAAGCACCCTGCTTTAGTTTTTCGAAGTTGATGTGGCTTTCTTGTTCCAAAGATAGATATGGGAAAATGGAATGGTAGCCACCTAAAACCTCATCAGCTCCTTGCCCATCAAGCATGACTTTGACGTTACGATTTGCAGCCTCTTCAAATACTCTCCATTGTGCATACATGCTTGACGACCCAGTCGGCTCGTCGTGATGCCATGTTAGATTTTCGATCTGGTCCAATAAACTAAATGGATTCACTTGAACTTCAAAATGGTTAGTCCTACAAAAATCACTTACTAGTGTTGCTTTTCTGGATTCATCCACAGAAGAACCAGGGAAAACTGCGGTAAATGTCTTAAATTCGCCAGGTTCTGACCTTGCGGCTGATGCTGCAACAATTGCCGATGAATCTAGCCCTCCCGACAAGCAACTGCCTATTTCAACATCTGATCTGAAATGCTTATCTATGCTTTCTTCAAATAGATCTTCGAACGACTCCCTAATCTCTGTAGTTTTATTCCGGTCGAACCATTGTGCTTTACTGAAAGTAACAGAATCACAAATACTAAATTCGATCAAGCAGCCTGGTTCCACCTGGAAAACTCCATCAAAAAGTGTTTCTTCTGAAAAATCTGAAAGCCCAGATTCCAAGTAATCAAGGACTCTCGCTAGATTAAACTTTGGCTTTGACGGTAGCACTTGTTTTATTTCTGATCCAATTTCTAATTTCGTGTCATCTAAACGCCAATACAAGGGTTTGATTCCAAATCTATCTCGAACTATAGTTAACTTTTTAGTTTTTTCGTCCCACACTGCAAATGAGAACATTCCTTCTAACTGGTGAAGGTTGCCGAAGCCTAGTTTTTCTATAAAAACCATCAAAACTTCAGTATCAGAGTTTGTATGAAAAACAATTCCTTCCGAGATGAACTGCTTTCGAAGTTCAAGATAATTGTAAATTTCACCGTTGAAAACTATTGTGAAACGCTTGTCATGTGATTGAAATGGCTGGTTTGATCTCTCGTCTAAATCAATAATGCTCAGTCGCCAATGGGAAAGCTTCAGCGCTCCATCTTCTTTGATTAATGTGTCGAAGTAGTCTGGCCCTCTATGTGTCATGAATCTGTTTGGCTTGAAATTATTATCGTGGGTTAGGTCGTATTGAATGTCAATTCCGCACATAGTCAGTCACACCTCACTTTTCTATGCCAAGACAAAATCTGTACTGAATCACCAAATATGAACTCTGCGTTAGCCAAAATCTCTGCCATTTATGGCGGCTTTCAAATTCGGATATTCGCTAACATCCAAGACCTTAAACTCCTCATGATCTGTGTGAAGAATGATTCCTTCGATCATATTTGATTCAAATTCTGCAGTAAACCCTAAGTGTGCTAATTCTTCCTGGCTGTATAGAGGATCGGTAAAAAATGGAATAGCGTTGCGCGCAAGCAGCGCGTCTCGTACATCATATGCGCCCGTAAAAGCAGTTTCCTTTACTTTATCTCGGTAACTCACACCAAGTACCAAAATAGACTTACCTTGTAATTTTCCTATTTTCTCTTCCAGCTTCTCAACAAAGAATTCTGGCATGCTCTTATTGGCGTCGCGGGCAGCTCGGACAATTGTCGCTTCCGGGTCGTTCCATAAGTAGAACTGCGGATAAATTGGAATGCAATGCCCGCCGACTGAAATACCTGGGGTATGAATATGCGAATATGGCTGCGAATTAGATGCCGAAATAATGCTTCGGATGTCCAAATCGTGATTCAGTGCGAATTTGGCGAATTGATTTGCGAGACCAATGTTCACGTCTCGATAAGTCGTTTCAGCAAGTTTTACAAACTCCGATGACTCGCTGGAATCCATTGCCCACACCCCATTGGGCTTAGGCAAGTCATTCCGAACGTCAAATTCGATGGCTCTTGAGTAAAACTCAACCCCCGCCTGTGTGCAAGATTCCGTAACGCCACCAACTATCTTGGGATACTTCCTCAAGTCCGAGAAGACTCTCCCAGTTAAAACGCGCTCAGGTGAGAAAACCAAATTAAAGTCAATTCCAACCTTAAGTCCAGATAGCTCTTCTAATACCGGTAAGAATCTTTCTCTAGTTGTTCCTATGGGAAGAGTTGTTTCATAAGAAATCAACATTCCTTTTCTGAGCGCTTTTCCGATATCTCTTGTCACAGCATCCATAGCCTTGAAGTCTGGATTGGCAATGGCATCCACAAATAACGGCACTACAACAATGACAATATCTGACTTAGAGACTGCATCTATGTTGTCTGTTGTCGCCGAAAGTTTTTTACTCCTTATGACCTCATCAAGAAACTGTTGGAGGTTTTCCTCTTCAGGAAAGGGTTCATTTCCTGAATTGATGAGATCAACAGTTGCTTTGTTGATATCTGAACCGATTACGGAATTTCCCATTTTTGCGAAATGAACGGCAAGCGGCAGACCGATTTTTCCTAAACCAATCACGCAGATTTTCATAATTCGATTACCAAGCCTTCTTTTGCGCTTGTAGCGATAGCTTCGGCAACTCGAATAGTTTCTAAAGCTTCACCCAGTGTTACGATGTTTGAGGCTAAGCCATTTAGAGCGTTTATAAACTCTAGGTGCTCTACCAATAATGCCTCTGGACGCTCAAATGCAAAAATCGTAGTTTCGCCTTGAGTTACTCCTTTAAAGTGCGCGATCTCTCGTTGAGTGTTTACTATGCTTCCGTTTTCATAGAAGGTTAAGTCTGATCGCAAAGTATCGGCAACGAAAGTTCCTTTTTCTCCTGTAATAATTGTCTTTCGTTCCTTTAGTGGGCTTAACCAATTCACATTATGGCTGGTGATAATTCCATTTCTTAGTTTTCCGACAACCGAAATGAGATCTTCATTGTTTCGACCAGATCGAATAGCCGAGTGAGCGCATATAGATTCATACGTAGAGTCTGATATCCACTTTGTGAGGTCGATATCATGAGTTGCTAAATCGATAGTAACTCCTACGTCGGTTACTCGAGCAGGAAATGGTCCAAGGCGTCGGGTAGAAATCTGATAGACATCTCCAAGTTGCCCCTGTTTAATTCGGCGCTTTGCCTCAATCAATGAAGCGTTAAATCTTTCAATATGCCCTACCGCACCAACCAAACCATTTTTCTCTACCGAAGCAATTATTCTTGTTGCGGTGTCAGACGAAATAGCAATTGGCTTTTCAATAAAAATATTTATGCCGTTTTCCGCAAGTTTTATCGCGATCTCTTCGTGTGTGATCGTTGGCGTCGCGATCACGCAATAATCAGGCTCTAGGTGAATCAAGTCGTCAAGACTCGAAACAAATGGCAAATTTGAAGTGCTTGGGGAAATACCTGGGTCTAAAACCGCCACAAGATCAACGTTATCGAGTGAATTCAAAATTCGTGCGTGGTTTTTTCCCATCGCACCATAACCAATTAGAGCAGCCCTTAGTTTTACCATTTAGTTTTCTAAACTAGCTTTTTTAACTGCTATCACAATCTTTTTCAAATCTTTTTGTGATAGCAAAGGGTGTACCGGCAGGGAAAGCACTTCATTACAAACCGTAGATGTATTTGATAACTTTTTTTTCTTTCCAAATGCAGGCAACTCATGCACCGGAATCGGATAGTAAACACCACTTCCGACACCTAACTCCGTTAATTTATTCGCGAATTTGTCTCTATCTCCTCGAATTTTGATCGTGTATTGATGAAAGACATGTGAGTAACCTTCTGGAACTGCGGGTACCGCAACATATTCGGATAGATGCTTTGAAAGGTAGGCAGCGTTTTCTTGTCTCTTTTCAGTTCTTCCCTCTAGCTGTGACAGTTGAACTCGTCCAATTGCTGCATGAATGTCAGTCATTCTTAAGTTGAAGCCAACAATTTCATTTTCATAACGCTTCTCCATGCCTTGATTACGGTATAGACGAGCGGTACGCGCTGCTGAAGAATCCTTAAATACAATCATCCCACCTTCACCTGAGGTCATATTTTTTGTCGGATAGAAAGAAAAAGCAGCGGCATCTCCAAAAGTGCCCACCGGAGTTCCCTCAATGCTTGCTAGATGAGCTTGTGCAGCATCTTCGATAACCAATAACTTATGTTTCTTTGCTAGTTTCATTATCGCGGGCATTTCGGCTGGTAGGCCATAAAGGTGTACAACTTGTATGGCTTTAGTTTTAGGAGTGATCGCTTTAGCTATTGCAATCGGATCGATACAAAAAGTTTGTGGATTAATGTCGACAAAGACTGGTGTTGCGCCTGTCAATGCGACCGAGTTGGCAGTAGCAGCAAAAGTGAATGATGGAACGATTACTTCGTCGCCCTTTCCTATCCCCAAAGAAAGCAGGGCAATGTGCAATGCAGAAGTTCCAGAATTAACAGCCACGCATTCACGATCGCCAACTATTCTCGAAAACTCTTTTTCAAAATTACTGACTTCTGGACCCTGGGCGAGTAAACCAGATCTCATAACCCGATCAACAGCTTTACGTTCAGCTCTACCTATTTCGGGTTTGGCCACAGGGATCATCGTCATGATCTAATTCTCTACTAATTTTCCATCTAAAAGTTGAAATTTCGTTCCCAACACGGGACATTTAAAATCTGTCCCGTTATCAGTTTCGAGTTTTTTGCCAGCCTTTCCAACCCAAGCAACTTGAACCGCAGGGTTTCCAACAACTAACGCAAAATCGGAAACATCTTTTGTTACTACAGCTCCTGCACCCACTAAAGCCCACTTGCCAATTTTTACAGGTGCAACACAAATAGCCCCAGATCCAATCGAAGCTCCTTCAAGAATCTGTACGCCTACCTTGTCCCAATCCGCAGTGCCTTTGATATCCCCTGATACTGATACTGACCTCGGATTTTTGTCATTAGTCAGAATGGCACCTGGGCCAATAAAAACACCATCGTGAATAATGGCCGGGTCATACACAAGAGCTCTATTTTGGATTTTGCAATTCTTCCCAATTTCGACGTTTGCGTCTATGTACACATAACTTCCTATAATTGTATTCTCACCAATGCTCGCATTTTCGCGGACCTGTGAGAAGTCCCAAACAGAGGCATTATCTGCGAGCACGGCATCGTCCGAGACAGAAGCATTCTGTGCGATCCTGACTGCCATATGTCTCTCTATTCTTTTCAAATTAAACTTCTAGTCGAGAACTACAGATCCTGTTGGTGTCGTTAAGTGAACTGCAACTATCCCTGATTCCCCATCATTTGTTGATGGGTCAATGAACTCAATACCTGTGCCATTTAATCCAGCAAGAATCTCTGTCTTAAACCATGAGTCTGAAAGCTGCTCAGTGTCAGCGATCGTAATCTTCTCAATTGCAGCAACTGCCTTTCCATCTTGTGATGGGTGATCAGCGGTTAACCATTGAATAAAGAATGGAAGTTCGCGAGAGTCGGTAATTTCATTAACTCCGATTTGCTTCCACTTAAGATCGGTGCCATCTGGGCGTGTGCGGTGACCTTCGATTGCAGGGCGTCCAAACTTCTCTTCAACCTTTGAAATATCTTCAGTTGCAAAAACCCAAGTTAGCCAGCCGCCACCTTCTTGTGCTTTCTTGCTCACAGCTTTACCCCAAGGAG
>JBAXNN010000020.1:0-18623 GCA_037133755.1 Thermoleophilia bacterium | reverse complement strand
TCGCCTGGATCTCGGCGAACAGCGCCTGATCTGGCCTGACCCGATACGCCGGTCCGAGCCGCAATCGCCGCTGCCCCGACGACGTGCGGATATCCACCACGACCGGGTGATCACCGTGGAATTCCTCACAGATGTGGCGTAGGCGCTCAATGGCGTCGGCCGGCGCGGTCCGCGCGTCGACCTCGATGCGGACGATGCCGATCACCGGCACCGCGTCGAACGGCAACACCTCGAAGGCGACCAGTTTCGTCTCGCCGCCGCCGCGCTGATCGACGCGACCCTTGACGATCACGACCTTGTCCTGGTCGAGGTGCATGCGCGACGCGACAAACGCCTTCGAGAAGACGACGACCTCGACCACGCCCGTGGTGTCCTCGAGCTGGACGAAGGCCATCGGATCGCCCTTCTTCGTCATCGTCTGGCGCACCGAGGAGACGAGGCCACCGATCATCACGGTCTCCCCCTCCTTGCGGTGCTCGAGATCGCGGATCGGCAGGTCGACCTTGCGTGCCAGCTGATCGGCGATGTCGCTGAGCGGGTGGCTGGAGACGAAGATGCCCAGCGTCTCGCGCTCGCCAGCCAGGAGTTCCTTCTTCTCGAATTCGCCGGCCGGGACGGGCGGGTGCGACCCGCCGCCACCGCCGCCGACCGAGGCGTCATCGAGCCCCTCGAAGAGATTGGTCTGCCCGGCATGGCGGTCGGCCTGCGACTTGCGGCCCGACTGCACGGCCTGGTCGAGCACGAGCAGCATGCCGCGGCGTGGGTCGCCCGTCGTATCGAGCGCACCGGCGCGGATCAGGCTCTCGAGTACGCGGCTGGAGACGTGCTGCGCGTCAACGCGTTCGGCCACATCCCAGATCGAGAGGAAGCGGCCGTCCGTCTCGCGCGCCTCGATGATGGCCCGCACGGCGTTCTCGCCGACGTTCTTGACGGCGCTGAGGCCGAAGCGGATCTTGCCCTCGACGACGGCGAAGTCGCGCTGCGAGGAATTGACGTCGGGTGGCAGGACCTCAAGCCCCATCGAGTCGCACTCGGCGACGTAGAACGGCACCTTGTCCTTCGTGTCCATCACCGAGGAGATCAGCGCAGCCATGTACTCGGCCGGATAGTTGGCCTTGAGGTACGCCGTGCGATACGAGATCAGGGCGTAACACGCGGCGTGGGATTTATTGAAGGAGTACTCCGCCGAGCGCTCGTTCTCGTCCCACATGTTGGCCGCAACCTGCGCATCGACGCCGTTCGCCGCGCAGCCCTCGATGAAGCGGGGTTTGAGCGACGCCATCAGGTCGGCGTCCTTCTTGCCGATCGCCTTGCGCAGGTCGTCTGCCTCGGAGGGGCTGAAGCCCGCCAGCTCTTTGGCGATCAGCATCGACTGCTCTTGGTAGATGTAGACGCCCATCGTCGAGGCGAGGATCGGCTCGAGGCGCGGGTCGGCAAACGACACAGGCTCCTGCCCGTTCTTGCGCTTCGCGTACGTCGGGATGTTCTGCATCGGCCCCGGGCGGTAGAGCGCCACGAGCGCAACGAGGTCTTCGAACTGCGTGGGCTTCACCTGCCGCAACGCGTCGCGCATGCCGGTGCTCTCGAACTGGAAGACGCCCGTCGCATCGCCCTTGCGGAGCATCGCGTACGTGGGCTCGTCGTCGAGCTCCAGGTTAGGGATGTCGATCCGCACGCCCTGCGACTCCTCGATCAGGCGCACGGCCTCGTCGATCACGTCGAGGTTGCGCAGGCCGAGGAAGTCCATCTTGAGCAGGCCGAGCGCCTCGATATCGCCCATCGCGTACTGCGTGACGAGCTCGGAGTCGGCGCCTTTGCGCTGCAGCGGCACGTACTCGACGAGCGGGCGATCGCCGATCACGACGGCGGCAGCGTGGATCGAGTCTTGCCGCACGAGGCCCTCGAGCGGGCGCGCCATGTCGATCAGCTCCTTGGCGGTGATCTCGCGACCGTCGTCGGAGCGCCCGATTGGCGTCGGGTCGTCGTACATCTCGCGCAGCTCCTGGCCGGGCTGCAGGCTCTCATCGAAGCCGACCTTGACGCCGTCGGGGATGGCCTTGGCGATGCGATCGACGGTGCCATAGGGCAAGCCCAGCACTCGGCCGGTGTCGCGCGTGGCCTGCTTGGCGGCCAGCTTGCCGAACGTGATGATCTGCGCCACGCGCTCGCGCCCGTACTTCTCGACGACGTAGTTCATCACGCGCTCGCGGCCGTGCACCGAAAAATCGATATCGATATCGGGCATGGACTTGCGGCCCGGGTTGAGGAAGCGCTCGAACAGCAGGTCGTAGCGAATCGGATCGACGTCGGTGATCTCGAGGCAGTAGGCCACCAGCGAGCCGGCAGCCGAGCCGCGGCCCGGACCGACGCCGATGCCCTCGCGTTTGGCAAAGCCCACGAAGTCCCACGTGACGAGGAAGTAGTCGGCGAAGCCCATCTCGCGGATCGTCGCGAGCTCGAAGGCGAGACGATCGCGCAGATCCTGCGTGGCGGCCGGATACCGCCGCGCAAGGCCCTCCTCGCACAGGCGCGTGAGGTACGCGAACGCGTCCTCGCCGTTCGGCACCTCGTACTTGGGAAGACGGATCGCCCCGAGCTCCAGCTCGACGTTGCAGCGCTCGGCGATCTCAAGCGTCGGCGACAGGAGATCGCGTCCGTACGGCTCGAAAACGCGCTTCATCTCGTCGGGCGTCTTGAGGAAGAACTCCTTGTTGGGGAACTTGAAGCGCTTCTCGTTCGCCAGCACGTCGCCGGTCTGGATGCAGAGCAGCACTTCGTGCGGGTTGGCGTCCTCGGCGCGCAGGTAGTGCACATCGCCGGTGCCGACGGTCGTCAGCCCCAACTCGTCGGCCAGCTTGATCAGCACCGGGTTGACTTGGTGGTGCTCCTCGAGGTCGGCGTCCTGGATCTCGACGTAGAAGTTCTCCTTGCCGAAGATCTGGATCATCAGATCCATCTCGGCCCGCGCCGTCGTCTCGTCGCCCTTCATGATCGCCTGATTGACGCGGCTGGCGAGGCAGCCACTCAACGCGATCAGGCCCTTCGAGTGCTGCTGCAGCAGGTCGAGATCGACGCGCGGCTTGTAGTGGTAGCCCTCGAGATAGCCCAGGGTGACCAGCTTGACGAGGTTGTGGTACCCCTCGAGGTCCTTAGCCAGCAGGGTGAGGTGCGCCCAATCGCGGCGACCCGCCGGCTCCTTCGCCCGGCGGTCCTCAACGAGGTAGATCTCGCAGCCGATGATCGGCTTGATACCGGCCTTCAAGGCGGTCCGGTAGAGATCGACCGACCCGGCCATCGAGCCGTGATCGGTGATCGTGACGGCCGGCATCTCGAGCTCCACCGAGCGCTTGACGAGTTCGCTGACACGGCAGGCGCCATCCAGGATCGAGTACTCGGAATGGCAGTGGAGGTGAACGAACTCGGCAGGCACGGGAGAACCATCCTAGTCCGCTCCCCGGCGGATGTCCCAAAGGGGTCAGACGTGTCTGGGACATGCGCGCATCGCTGCGGGCGAGTGGAGCCTCGGCACGTCCCAGACACGTCTGACCCCTTTGGGACATCCGCCCCGGTACCCTCCAGCCATGTCCAGCGAGCTCATCGTCCGCCGCGCCACGACGCGCGACGTCGCGGCAATCCGCGCGCTCGTCGACCAGTACCAGGGCAAGGTCCTGCTCGTCAAAGAGACGGTGACGCTCTACGAGGACGTCCAGGAGTTCTGGGTCGCCGTCGACGACGACAAGATCGTCGGCTGTGGCGCGCTCCATGTCCTCTGGGAGGATCTCGGCGAGATCCGCACCGTCGCCGTCGATCGCGAGGCCAAGCGCCGAGGTATCGGCGGGCTGATCGTCAACCGCCTGATCGAGCACGGCCGCGAACTCGGCATCGAGCGCATCTTCGTGCTGACGTTCGAGACCTCATTCTTCGGTCGCCACGGGTTCCGCGAGATCGAGGGTACGCCGGTGACGCCCGAGGTCTACATCGAGATGCGTCGCTCGTACGACCGCGGTATCGCCGAGTTCCTCGATCTTGAGTACGTCAAGCCGAACACCCTCGGCAACACGCGCATGCTGCTGACGCTCACAGACGACTGACGTGGAGCCAGGCATCCGCATTACGCGCACGTTTGCCGCGACGCCTGCTGCCGTCTTCGCCGCCTGGACCGACGGCGGGCAGCTGGTGCGCTGGTTTGCGCCGCCTGGCTTCACCGGTACGGCGACCTGCGACGCACGCGTTGATGGGCTCTGGAGCAGCGAGACCGGCAACGCCGACGTGCCGCACATCAAGCCCCGGTTCCACGGTGTCTACCGCGAGGTTGAGGCGCCGACGCGCCTCGTGTTCACCCTCTGCGTGCCCGACGAGCCGGGCGAGGAACTCGTCACCGTCGAGCTGGCGGCCTGCGCCGAGGGTACGGAGATGACGTTTACGCAGGGCGGCGGCAACCTCCAACCCGACGACTACGTGCGCGCGGCGTCCGGGTGGGAGATGTTCTTCGGCCGCCTCGACGCGCTGCTGAGCCGCTAGTCTGCGCCGCATGAAGCCCGGCATCGACCTCAAGCGCACCTTCCCCGCCGCCCCGCAGGCGATCTTCGACGCGTGGACGCAAGGCGATCTGCTCGCGCAATGGTTCGGACTGCCGGACGCGCAGGTCGAGGCCACGTGCGACGCACGCGTTGGCGGCGCCTGGGAGCTGACCATGCACAGCCCGATGGGCCAGTTCGGGTTCACCGGCGAGTACACGGCCGTCGACGCCCCCTCCCACCTCGCCTACACGCTCAAGGCGACCAGCCAGGACGGCGTGGAGACGTGCACCGTCGATCTGACGCCCCACGGCGACGGGTCCGAGCTGCGCTTCACGCAGGACGGCAACAACCTGACCGTTGAGCAGTACGAGCAGGCAACTGCCGGCTACACCGTGTTCTTCGAACGCCTCGACGCGCTCACGCGCGGTTAGACCGCAGCGTCGCGCACGAAGGCGTCGATGCCGAGCGGTGCACCCGTGGCGTGCTCCACGAGGCGATCCCAGCGCAGTGACGCGCCGGGGCGCAGCAGCCGCTCGCTGATCAGCGGCCCCACCGCCATCGGGTTCGCGGCCGGCGAACCGGCACCGGTCTCGCGCTCCGTCCACTCCTCCACCTGCGAGGCGAGGATCTCGCCGAGCAGGTAGTTGTGGTAACAGCAGGGCGCCACGGCGAGGTGGATCTTCGAGGCCCAGGCGTTCGGCACCGGCGCGAGCGGGCGCGGGATGCCTTGGTAACGCTCGACGAGGTCCCACCAGACCATGTCGAGGTCGCCGTCAGGCTCGGCGTAGAACGCCTGCTCGAAGCGCGTCATCACCTGCACCCACGCGGCGAGGATCAGCAGCCCGCGCCGCAGCGTGGCGGCGTTGATCGGATCCTGCGCCGCTCCGGCCGGCACGCCTGCGTAGCGCTGGAGGAACTCGGGGTCGCGGCCACGGCGGCCGTGCAGCATTGCCATCGCCTCGGTCGTGAGGATGTGCGCCGGGTCGCGCAGCAGCCACGGTAGGTCGGCGTCGAGCGACAGCTCGTAGATGGCGTGGCCGAGCTCGTGCAACGTGGTCTCGAGCCAGCGCACGGTCGGTACGAGGTTCATCAGCACGCGAATATCGCCCTGGCGATCGACGTGCATCATGAACGCGTGCTGATCCTTGCCCGGCCGCGGCAGCACGTCGGAGTGCGCAAGGACGCCCTCGACGTCGTGGCCGAGGTCGGCGAAGTAGCGGCTGCTGGCGCCGAGCGCGTCGACGGCGCCGATCACCGGCTCGAGCGGGTCGGGACCGACACTCGGGGCGTCCTGGCCGAAGACGTCGATCATGTGCCAGGGCTGGAACAACGCATCCGCCGACAGCCCAAGCGCCGTGCGACGCTGCGCCTCGATCGCGGCACGCTCCGCCCCCCACGCCGGCGCGAGCGCCTCGTGCAGCGCATCGAACATGGCGTAGAGGCGCGTCTCGTCGAGCTCATCCAGCGCCAGTGCCATCGCGTAGTGGTCGCGGTAGCCAGCGGCACGGGCCGCCTCGTTGCGTAAACGGGCCAGCTCGCGCAGGCCGTCGGCGACCTCCCCGCCGACCAGACGGGCGCTTGTCCAAACAGCCTGCCGCTCCGCGAGGTCGGTGCTGTCGTTCAGCACCCGGTCGACGGCCGCGGCGTCGAGCTCCTGCCCAGCGACGGTGGCGCGGTAGCGTGAGTGCGCAGCCATCAGCTCGGTCTCGAGGCCGACGATGCGATCGATCAGCTCGGCCGGGCGCTGCCGGCCAGCGGTCATCAGTCGCAGCACCTCAGCGCGGCGCTGTTCCAGTGGAGAATCATCTACTGCCACGGCGGCCGCCGCGACCGCGGGCTCGGCCAGCGCGTGCTCATAGGCAGCGCTGGCGGCCTCGGCAGCGGCTGAGGCATGATCGGTCGCGTCACAGGACATCTCCCACCACGCGAGGTTCGCGCGTGTCTCCAGCTGGGCGAGGCGAGCCTCTGCCTCGGGGAGCGTCGTCACGGGGTTAGCGTGCCCGCGGCGGCTCGACGTCCTGCCATGGGTCGTGCTTCGAGTTGCGCAGCTTCCAGACGCCGTAGCCGGCGGCACCGGCGAGCGCCAGGACACGCGCGGTTTTCGACGCCGCGAGCAACGCGGTAGCACCAGCAGCGACGCCGACCATGATCGCGGTCTTCTGATCGATCTCGGGCATCAGGAGTTGCCTCCAACGACGGGGAGCGACAGCTTGCGACGGCCACGCTCGGGGCGCGGCATGCCATCAGCGATCCACTGGTCCACGACCGCGAACAGCTCGTCGACGAGCTCGTCCTGCGGCACGCGCTTGAGTACCTCACCGTGGGCGTAGATGTGGCCGGCATCGCGACCGCCAGCGATGCCGAAGTCGGCGTCGCCTGCCTCGCCGGGACCGTTGACGGCGCAGCCCATGACCGCGACCTCGAAGTGCTCCTTGTAGCCACGCAGGCGCGTCTCGACCGTCTCGGCCAGCACGTGCACTTCGACGTTGGTGCGGCCGCACGACGGGCACGAGATCATCTCGGGGCCCATGTGGCGCAACCCGAGGGCACGCAGGATGTCGTACGCCACGCGCACTTCCTCGACCGGATCGACCGAGAGCGAGACGCGGATCGTGTCGCCGATGCCCTCCTCGAGCAGCGTGCCGATGCCGATCGAGCTCTTGACGGCACCCGTGACGAGCGTGCCGGCCTCGGTCACGCCGAGGTGCAGCGGATACGGGACGAGGCCCGACAGCATGCGGTACGCGCCGATCATGACCGGGACCGACGTCGACTTGACCGAGATCTTGAAGTCGTGGAACCCGAGCTGTTCGAGTAGCTCGACCTCCTCCATCGCGGCCTTCACGAGCGCCCCGATCGGGTCGCTGGTCGCCGTCCACTTGAGGTGCTCGGGCAGCGAGCCGGAGTTGGCGCCGATGCGCAGCGGCGTGCTGGTCTCCTGCGCCTTGGCCACCACCTCGCGCACCTTGTCGTCCCCGCCGATGTTGCCAGGGTTGATGCGCACGGCTGCGACGCCGGCATCCATCGCGCGCACAGCGAGCGAGGCATTGAAGTGGATATCAGCGATGATCGGCACAGGGCTCTCGGTGACGATGCGCGGCAGCGCGTCTGCATCGGGCAGTCCCGGCACGGCGACGCGCACGATGTCGACGCCAGCTTCATGGAGACGGCCGATCTGCGCCAGCGTGGCGTCGGCGTCGAAGGTCTTGGTCGTCGTCATCGACTGCACGGCGACGGGCGCGCCACCACCGATCAGGACGCCGCCGACATTGATCTGCTTCTCGCTGGCCATCGAATGAATCCTATCTGCCTACGGTCCGGTGAACCGACTGATGTCGTTATTGAGCCCGATCACGAACAGCACCAACACGAGGGCGATGCCGACGATGCTGATGCGCTCGATCAGCACGCGTGAGAGCGGCCGGCCATGCCGCAGCTTCTCCGCGAGCGCAACCACGACGTGCCCGCCGTCCAACGGGAGGAACGGCAGGAGGTTGAAGATCGCCAGCGCCAGCGAGATCACGCCCATCATCCAGAGGAAGCTGCCGGACTTCACGCTCTCCTCCGACGTCGCGGTGATGCCGACGATGCTCGATACCTGCTTGTGTCCGTCGGAGGTCGTGACGATGCGCGAGAGGCCGGAGACCGACTCTTTGGTGACGAACCACGACCAGCGCGCCGAGTCGGCCGCCGCCTCCGGCAGCGACTCGCGACGCACGCCATTGGGCTTCAGTTCGAAGTTGAAGCCAATCAGCCAGCGACCATCGACGTTCTCGGGCTTGACGGCGGGCAACGTCGTCGTCGCGCCGTCACGCGTGACCGTGAGCTCGATGGGCGCGCCGGCCGCAGCCTGCACCTGCTTGCCGACGAGCTTCCAGTCGCCGTTCACCGACGTGCCGTTGACGGCGGTGATCGTGTCGCCCGGCTTGAGCCCCGCGGTCATGGCGGGCTTGCCGGAGACCGCGGAGACATCGGTACTCGGCTTCTGCAGCGGCACGCCATGCCAGAAGAAGATCGTCAGTAGCACTAAGGCCGCCAAGACGTTGGCGCCAGGGCCGGCGAGAATGATCGAGATGCGCTTCCACACCGGCAGGCGCCAGTAGGCGCGGCGGTCGAGGTCGTCGTGGAGACGCTCGAGGTTCTTGCGCGTCTCCTTGTACGTCTTCGGATGCAGCAGGTGCTGATCCGCGTCGAGAGCGAGGCGCGCACGATCGGCCGCGATCTGGCACTCGGCGGGCGAGGCATCGGTCGCGATCGCGCTCTTCAGCTGCGCCGCAGCGGGAGCGAGGAGGTCACGTTGCCCCTCCGGGCGCCGCAGGTCGATCTCCTCAATCGCGTCCTGGCAGACGATCACATCCTCTGGCAGGGGGCGATTCATGCCGACGATCCGCACGTAGCCGCCGAGCGGGATCAGGCCCAGGCCGTACTCCGTCTCGCCGCGACGGAACGACACGGCGACCGGCGGGAAGCCGACGAGGAAGCGCGTGGCCTTGGCCCCGACGAGGCGCGCCACGACGAAGTGCCCGAGCTCGTGAATCAGGATCAGTACGAGCAGACCGATGATCACGTAGGCCCAGCTCATGCGACTCCCTCCGCGATCCGGGTCTCGACGCGAGCGCGGGCAGCAGCATCGGCGGCAACGACGGTCGCCAGGTTGTCGAGGGGCTCGACGGCGACATGGTCGAGCGCGTCTGCCACAAGGTCCTCGATCGCGAGGAAGCCGACCGTGCCTGCCAAGAATGCTGCCACTGCTACCTCATTCGCGGCATTGAGCACTGCCGGCGCAGTGCCGCCGGCCTCCCCCGCCTCGATGGCCAGGCGTAGGCACCCGAACGTGTCGAGATCGGGCGGCTGAAAGTCGAGCGAGAACGCCTCGGTCCACTCGAGCGGGCGCGCCGGCACGGCTTCGCGACGCGGATAGGTGAGCGCGTACGAGATCGGCACGCGCATGTCGGGGTGCCCGAGATGCGCGATCAGCGCCCCGTCGCGTAGGCGTGCCATCCCGTGCACGATCGACTGCGGATGCACGACGACCTCGATCTGGCTGTACGGCAGGTCGAAGAGCATGTGCGCCTCGATCACCTCGAGCCCCTTGTTCATCAGCGTGGCCGAATCGACGGTGATCTTGGCGCCCATCGCCCACGTCGGGTGTGCGAGCGCCTGCTCCACGGTGATCTCGGCGAGCTCGGCGCGCGTGCGACCCCGGAACGGCCCGCCGGACGCGGTGATCACGAGCGACGTCAATTGTTCGCGCGGCGTGTCACCGAGGCACTGCTGCAGCGCCGAATGCTCCGAGTCGACCGGCAGGATCAACCCACCGCCCGTCCGCGCTGCTTCGAGCACGAGGTCGCCACCTGCGACGAGGCTCTCCTTGTTGGCGAGCGCGAGATCGAGGCCGCGCTCGAGCGTCGCGAGGCTGGCCTCCAGGCCCGCCGCGCCGACGACCGCATTGAGGACGACGGCCGGGCCACTCGCGTCGATCAGCTCGACGAGGGCGTGCGGACCGCTGAGGACCGGTCGACCGAGCTCCGCAGCGGCGCGCTCGGCGGCAGCCGGGTCGGCGAGCGCCAGAACCTCGGCGCCCGTGGCACGCGCGGCCGCGATCAACCCGTCGACGTCGGAGCCGGCCGCCAGCGCCACGACCTGCAGATCGTCGTGGGCAGCCGCGACCGCGAGGGCCTGCGACCCGATCGAACCGGTCGCTCCGAGGATGGCGATGCGCTTCATCTGGTCACATGGTGCCAGTCGTTGCTGGGGGCGGTTCGCATACCGGTGTGCGGGATGGCATCTGAAAGAAATCGCAAACAACGCACGACGCCGGAGAGGATGTCCCAAAGGGGTCAGACCCTTCTGGGACATGCCGTGCGTTCTCGGTTAGACAAAGCCGACACCCATGTCCCAGAAGGGTCTGACCCCTTTGGGACATCCGTCCTACAGGTAGGAAATCAGCCAGAGGCCGAAGAGCGCCATCGGCGCAGTGATCAGCATCGCGTCGATGCGATCGAGCACGCCGCCGTGGCCGGCCAGCAGGGTGCCCGAGTCCTTCACGCCGAGATCGCGCTTGACGAACGACTCGAGCAGATCACCGAAGGGGCCCGTCAGCGCGACGATCAGACCGAGCACGAGGCCATCGACCGTGCCAACGACGCCCTGGCCGTACAGCACCCACCACACGACGATCGTGCCGACGATGACACCGGCGATGAAGCCCTCGACCGACTTGCCCGGCGAGATGGCCGGCGCCAGCTTGCGCCGGCCGATCAGACGCCCGATCGCGTACGCGCCGATGTCAGAGGCCCACGTACCGAGCAAGACCGCGAGCACGAGCGTGAACGATTCGTCGCGCAGAACGACAACGGCGCCGAGCCCGACGCCGATCCAGACCACGCCGAACACCGTCAGCGCCATGCTCGTCAACGATGAGTGGCGCTCGTGCGGCGAGGCCGCCGCGAGGATGAACGTCAACAGCACGAAGGGGCCAAGTACGAGCACCATGCCCTCAACACCCCGCAGGTGCGCAGCCAGGACCTCGGCGGCCACCCCGATATACCCCGCGAGCATGACGGGGCGATGATCGCGAGCGATCGTCCACAACTCATGCGAGGCCAGCACGCCGGCGACGACGCCGAGCGCCACGAGCCACCACGCGCCGAACCAGAGCGCCGCGATGGCGATTGGCAGCAGGATGACCGCGACGAGGATACGGCTGGTGAGATTGCCCACCGTCAGCGCCCTTGCCCCGAGCGGCTCATCGACCGCCGAAGCGTCGACGCCGCGTGGCGAACTCGCTGACGGCCTGCTGCAACTGCTCGCCACCGAAGTCGGGCCAGAGGACGTCCGGGAAGCTGTACTCCGCGTAAGCCGCGTGCCAGAGCAGGAAGTTGGAGACGCGCTGCTCGCCCGACGTCCGGATGACGAGATCCGGATCCGGCAGTTCGGCGGCGGCGAGACGCGAGCGAATCGCCGTCTCGTCGATCTCGTCAGGGCGCAGACCGTCTTCGACGATGCGGCGACAGGCGTCAACGATCTCCGCGCGCCCGCCGTAATCGAAGGCGACGAAGAGGTCGATGCGCTCGTTGTCCTTCGTGCGCTCCTCCATGTCAGTCATCAGCTGGAGGAGCTTCGGCGAGAGTCGATCGCGCCGACCGATGAAGCGGATGCGCACGCCCTGGCGGTGCAGGTCCATGAACTCGCGCTGGATCGTCCGCGCGAAGAGATCCATCAGCCCGCTGACCTCGTCCTCGGGCCGCGTCCAGTTCTCGGTCGAGAAGGCGTAGACGGTGAGTGCGCGGATGCCGAGGTCGGGCGCAGCCTCGACGGTGCGGCGCAGCGCGCGCACGCCGGCGTGGTGCCCGCTCAGCGTCGGCAGGCCGCGCTGCTTCGCCCAGCGCGAGTTGCCGTCCATGATGATCGCGACGGACGTCGCGGTGGACGGCTCCGGCGCAGCCTGGTCGGCTCGGCGGATGCCCTTGATGCGGTCGAGGATTGCCATGGATGCGCTGACGACAGGCGCGTGCCTGTTCGGCACAGCGTAACGGCTGGAACCGGCGGGTGCCGGTCTCAGACCTCCATCACATCGGCTTCGCGCTGCTTCAACGCGGCGTCGATCTGCGCGACGTGCTCGTCCGTGATCTTCTGCACCTTCTCCTCGGCACGATGGATCTCGTCCTTGCCGACCTCGCTCTCGAGCGCGTTGAGGTCCTGAATCACGTCGCGGCGCACGTTGCGCAGAGCGATACGGCCCTCTTCGGCGAGGTTGCGGACGACCTTGACGAGCTCCTTGCGGCGCTCCTCCGTCAGCTGTGGGATCGACAGCCGGATGACCTTGCCGTCGTTGGACGGGTTGATGCCGAGATCGCTCTCGTTGATCGCCTTCTCGATGTCGCCGAGCGCGGTGACGTCGTAGGGCTGGATCAGGAGCGAACGCGGGTCGGGTGCGCTGACGGTCGCCATCTGCGTCAACGGCGTGGGCGTGCCGTAGTACTCGACGACGATGCGCTCGAGCAGCTGCGGCGTGGCGCGACCGGTACGCACGGTGTTGAACTCGTTGCGCGTCGCCTCGACGGACTTCGTCATCCGCTCTTTCGCCTCATTGATCAGATCGTCGACCACGTGACTCCTCCTTGACCTCGGCAGTATGACCGGTTCTCAGACGGACTGCGGATCCACATCGACCACGACGCGCGCATCGGCGGCACGGAGCGAGGCGTGCCGATCGGCGAGGACTGCGTGGATCGCGCGCGCCGCGTGCTCGGCCCGCTGTGTGCGGAGCAGCAGGTGCGCGCGATAGCGGTCGCGGAGACGGATCAGCTGCGCGGGGCCGAGCACATCGTCGTCGGGCACCATCTGCTCGAGCGCCGCCGCCAGACCATCGAGAAACGCCATGGGGGCGTCGGCGTGCGGGGAGTCGACGAGCACGCGTACGAGGCGACTGAACGGCGGATACCGCAGCAGCTCGCGGCGGGCGATTTCCCCGTCGAGGAACTCATCGACGGCGTGTCGCGCAGCAAGGCGCACCACGCGCTGGCCCGGATCCCACGTCTGCAGCATCACGCGACCTCCCGAGCCCTCGCGCCCGGCGCGGCCAGCGAGCTGCGCGAGGAGCGCGAAGGAGCGCTCCTCGGCACGAAAGTCGGGCATTGCCAGGCCAAGGTCGGCATCGATCACGGCGGCGAGACGCACGTCGGGGAAATCGTGGCCCTTGGCGACGATCTGCGTGCCCACGAGCACGGCGCGGTCGGTCGATCCGAACGTCGCGAGGACCTCCTCGAGCGCGCCGACCTTCGCCGCCACGTCACCATCGAGCCGTAGGACAGTCAGGCCCGGGAAGCGGTCGGCGATCTCGGTCTCGAGGCGTTCCGTGCCGGCCCCGATGCGGGTGATGTCGACCGCGCCGCAGTGCGGGCACTTCGTGGGCGCGGGCTCCGTGTGATTGCAGTGGTGGCACACGAGGCGCGGCGGGCGCTGATGCAGCACCAACGAGACGTCGCAGGACGGACAGCCAAAGCCCTTGCCGCACGCGCGGCAGTGCAACGCCAGGGCGGCGCCACGGCGGTTGAGCAGGATCATCGCGCGGCCGCCCTCGCGTTCGATGTCGCCGAGCGCCGCGGCCAGCGAGCGCGACAGCGGATAGTGGCCGTCGCGCGAGAGATCAACGAGCTCGACGGGCGGCAGCCGCCCGCCGACGCGTTCGGTCAGTTTGACGTGCTCGAGGGCCTTCCACGCCTCAGGGCGCGGCGTCGCCGAGGCGAAGACCACCGCGGCACTGGCGGCACGCGCACGCATCAGCGCCACCGTGCGCGCGTCGTAGCGAGGGTCAGACTCCTGCTTGTACGCCACCTCGTGTTCCTC
Source organism: Thermoleophilia bacterium (assembly GCA_037133755.1). GTDB lineage: Bacteria > Actinomycetota > Thermoleophilia > Gaiellales > F1-60-MAGs149 > F1-60-MAGs149. Next base: position 4,752 of record JBAXNN010000020.1, on the reverse strand, counting down.
GTCGACGACGATCAGACCGAGATCGCGCATCGGCGCGAGAATCGCCGAGCGCGCGCCAATCAGCACGCGTGCCTCCCCGGCCTCGAGCCGCTGCCAGACGCGGGCACGCTCGCCCTTCGCCAGCTGCGAGTGCAGCACCTCCACGAGGCTGCCGAAGCGGCGTCGCACCCGCGCGGCGGTTTGCGGTGCCAGTGAGATCTCCGGTACGAGGATGATCACACCGCGCCCCTGCTGGAGCGCATGTGCGGCCGCGCGCAGGAAGACCTCGGTCTTGCCTGAGCCCGTTACGCCGTGCAGGAGCAGTTCACGACTGCCCCCACCATCATCGATCGCCTGCTCCAGCCGGTGGATGGCAGCAAGCTGCGCCTCGGTCGCGTCGAGCGCCGCCTCGAGATCGGGTGGCGGCGCGTCGATCTCGACGAGCTTGCCCTCGGCGACGAGCTTGCGTACTGCGGCCGGCGCCGCACCCGAGCGGGCGCCGATGTCGCTGAGCGGACCCGGTGCGTCTTGCGCCGCGTGGAGAATCGCCGCCTGCCGCGACCCGCGCACCTCTGCACCCTCGGCGGCGGCGAGCCAGGGATCGGGCGGCGGAGGATTCCCCGCCGGTGGTAGGACGAGCTTGAGGGCCCGCGCCGGCGGCGTGGCGTAGCGCTCGCTGATCTTCAGCGCGAGGTCCACGAGCTCGGGCGGCACGCGGCCACCCGTGTCCTTCGCGGGCTTGAGAGTGATGCCCGCCGGCATGTCATCGTCCGCGGCCGCGCGCACCACGACTCCCTGTTCTTGGCGGCGCCCGAGCGGAATCTCCACGACCGCACCCGGTGGCAGGTCGCCCGCGTACGTCAGCGGCCCCTTCAGCCCGCGCGTCGTAACGAGCGGTATGACAACGACGGCGTTAGAGCGCAGCGAGGAGCTCGTCGACCTTGTCGGTGCGCTCCCAGCTGAATTGATCCCGTCCGAAGTGGCCATAGGCTGCAGTCGGACGATAGACCGGGCGGCGCAGGTCGAGCTGCTCGAGGATCGCGGCGGGGCGCAGGTCGAAGACCTTGCGGACCGCCGCGGCGATCGCATTCTCGTCCTTCGTGGCCGTGCCAAACGTCTCGACCATCACGGAGACGGGGTGCGCCACGCCGATGGCGTAGGCGACTTGGACCTCGCAGCGCTCGGCCAGACCGGCAGCGACGATGTTCTTGGCGACCCATCGCGCGGCGTAGGCGCCGGAGCGGTCGACCTTGGAGGGATCCTTGCCCGAGAACGCACCGCCACCGTGGCGCCCCATGCCGCCGTAGGTGTCGACGATGATCTTGCGGCCGGTCAGACCGCAGTCGCCCATCGGGCCACCGATGACGAAGCGGCCGGTCGGGTTGACGAGCAGGAAGTCGCTGGCGAGATCGGCGTCACCGGCGAGTTCGGCGGGCAAGAGACCCTTGACCACGTGCTCGGCGAGGTCCGCCTTGATCTGCTCCTGGCTGACCTCTTCGGCGTGCTGGGTGGAGATCAGGACGCGATCGATGCCGATCGGTCGCAGATGGCCGCCCTCTTCGGCGTACTCGATCGTCACCTGGGTCTTGCCGTCGGGGCGCAGGTACGGCAGCGTGCCGTTCTTGCGCACCTCGGAGAGGCGATGGGAAAGGCGATGCGACAGCTGGATCGGCAGCGGCATCAGCTCGGGCGTCTCGGTGCAGGCGTAGCCGAACATCATGCCCTGATCGCCCGCGCCGACCTCATCGGCGTTCTGGCCGTCGACACCCTGGGCGATGTCGGGCGACTGGCGGTCGAGCGCGACCATCACGTTGCAGGTGTTGCAGTCGAAGCCCTTGAGCGCATCGTCGTAGCCGATGTCGCGCACGGTGCCGCGCGCCAGTTCGGGAATGTCGATGCGCGCCGACGTCGTGATCTCACCGGCAACCAGCACGAGACCGGTCGTGACGAGCGTCTCGCACGCGACGCGCGCCGTCGGATCCTGCTCGAGCACGGCGTCAAGCACCGTGTCCGAGATCTGATCGGCGATCTTGTCGGGATGTCCCTCGGTGACGGATTCCGAGGTGAAGAGCATCGAATGTTCCTGCGCCACGTTGCGCTCCTATCGCGGCTACATCGTGAAGATGCAGCGGATTATCACGCGCATGCTACAGCGCGTTCCCCCGGCATGGCGCAGATACGCGTTATCCGATGGAGATGAAGAGCGTGGCGCCGTCGGCCGTACCCCAGGCCACGACGCCATTGAGGGCATCAAGGCCGGCAGGAACGGTCGCGCCCATCGTCTTCGCCTGGGCACGAAGCTGCCCCGCGTTGACGTAGGCGATTCCCGTCACGTCGCTCGGCACACCGGCCCGATCGACGATCGCGCGGTAGGCATCGGAGTCGACGATCGAGCTGCTCGGCGTCGCGGCCAGGCGTGCGTCGGTGCCGATTGCCAGCGTTGCGCTGTCGCCCTGACGGGTGACTGCGATCTGCGGAAGCGGGCCCTGCGTGCGCTTCTCAGCCTGCTTGCGCGCGGTGTCGGCCATGGGCAGGCTGTTGGCGATCGACTGCGCCGAGGTGATGGCCTTGGCCAGCATGGCGCCAGCGGCAGCGGGGTCCTGCGGCTGCGTCAGGAGCGCAGCGGCGGGCGTCTTGCCGCCGACGGCGACGACGGCGTGCTCACCACCGAGCGCGGCGAGGAGATCGGCGAGCTTGATGCCCGTCGTCGCCTCGGCTGCTGCGATCGTGTCCTTGACCTGCGGATCCTGCTGCTGCGCTGCCGTGATGGCCGCCTGCAGCGTCGGCCCGAGGTTGCGGAACGCTGCGAAGCCGAGCGCGTCGGCCGGAACCTGCGTGAGAATCGACGGGGTGTACGCCGTCGGCAGTGCGAGGCCGAGCTTGTTCAGCGCCGCCTGATCGGCATCGCCGGCGGCCACGACCCGCAGGCCGCCCTGCTCGGCGGTAACGGCGATCCCGAGGCCGCGCACGTCCTTGAGCGTGTCGCTCAACTGCGCCAGCGACTGCGTCACATCCGGCGTGCCCTTGGGCAGCGCGCCCTTCGGCAGCACCGAACCGGCCAGCTGCACGAGTCCAGCCAGGCGCGCAGGTGCGATGTAGGCGATGGCGACCGCGTCGCCGGGAAGCTTGGCGATCGTGGCCTGGAAGGCCGCGTCGTCGGCCAGAGCGGGCTTCTGCCCCGCCTCCGTGGCGAGTGCGTCGGTGAGCGTGGCGCGCGACGTGGCACCGATCGCCGTCGAGCCGTCAATCGCTACCGCGAAGGAACCCTGCTCCCAGACCGGCTGACCGTTGACTGCGGGACCCTGCGCAAAGCCGGCCTGCTTGAGCACCGTCGGCAGCGCCGCGCCATCGGCAGCGGTCGCGACGACCACCGCCTCGACACTCGGCTTCATGTCGGCGCCGAGCGTGATGCCGACGAGCCCGACGCTGACGTCGCCACCGAGGGCGCGCACGACCTGTGCCTGCTGGCCCTTGCCGTCGAGCATGCCGTTGAGCTTGGCGACGGCATCCTTGCCGCCCTGCACCTTGGCCGCCAGCGCTTCGAGCGTCTGGAACTGCGTGCCATTGCGATCGAGGTTGACACTCGCGTAGGCCAGCGCCGTCGCCGGAACCGCCGTCGCGCCCTTCGCCCGCGCCTCAGCGCCGGCATTGGCATCGCCGTTGGCGAACGCGGCGATGACCGCGATAGCGAAACCCGCGGTGAGGAGTCCGAGCAGAGCGATTGAGCGACGGTTCGTCATGACCTGAGTGTACCTCCGCTTTCCCTATCGCAGCACGACGGAAAACGGTTGTCCGGACCGCGTCAGACCACTGACGCTGCTAGCGGCCGGCGATGCGCAGCAGGTTCTCGGCGTACTCGAGATCCCGCTCGGCGCGGAAGCGGTTGACCGCCTCATCGCCGTCGTCCGACTGCTGGATGCGCTCGCGCGCGTCCGCCACCTTGGCCTCGGCAGCCGGTACGTCGATCGCATCCGAGGGCATTGCGCCCTCGACGAGCGCAATCGCCTTCTCGCCCTGCATGGAGAAGTACCCATCCGACGTGGCGAACGAGCGCCACTCGGTCGGGCTCACGCGCACGCGGATCTCCCCCACCTTGAGACGGGAGACGATCGGCTGGTGGCGCGGCAGGACGCCGAGGCCGCCTTCGGCACCGGGCACGACGACCATCTCCGCCTCACCGGCGAAGGCATAGCCCTCGGGCGTGATGATCTCGCAGTGGAGCGTGGCCATGGGTTACGCCGCGGCGGTCTTGAGACGCTCGGCCTCGGCGACGACGTCCTCGATGCCGCCACACAGGAAGAACGCCTGCTCCGGCACATCGTCGTGCTTGCCGTCGAGGATCTCCTGGAAGCCGCGGATCGTGTCTTCGATGCGGACGTAGCGTCCCTCGCGACCGGTGAACACGGCGGCGACGAAGAACGGCTGCGACAGGAAGCGCTGGATCTTGCGGGCGCGCTGCACGGTCAGCTTGTCCTCGTCCGAGAGCTCGTCCATGCCGAGGATCGCGATGATGTCCTGAAGGTCCTTGTAGCGCTGGAGGACCTGCTGGACCTGCGTCGCGACGCGGTAGTGCTCCTCACCGACGACGTCGGGCTGGAGGATGCGGCTGGTCGAGTCGAGCGGATCCACGGCCGGGTAGATGCCCTGCTCCGAGATCGCGCGCGAAAGCACGGTCGTGGCGTCGAGATGCGAGAACGACGCGGCCGGGGCCGGGTCGGTCAGGTCGTCGGCCGGCACGTAGATGGCCTGCACCGAGGTGATCGAGCCCTTCTT
>JBAXNN010000019.1:0-25288 GCA_037133755.1 Thermoleophilia bacterium | reverse complement strand
CCGGGCCCAACTTGACCCGAAAACGGTCAATCTGGGTCCGGGCCCAACTTGACCCCAGAAATGCGAAAGGACCCGGATCACGTGATCCAGGTCCCGAGGTGGGGACGGCGGGGATCACGATGGCCAGCAGCCGCCGTGATCCCCGCCGGGGTGATCGACCTAGTGGAACTGCTCTTCCTCCGTGGACCCCTTGAGGGCCAAGGTGGAGCTGGCTCCGGCCGACGCGATGGTGGAGATGAGATCGAAGTAGCCCGCACCGACCTCGCGCTGATGGCGCGTCGCGGTGTAGCCCTGGTCCTCCATGCCGAACTCGCTCTCCTGGAGGGCGACGTAGGCGGACATACCGCTCTCGGCGTAGCCCTTGGCGAGCTCGAACATCGACGCGTTGAGCGCGTGGAAGCCGGCCAGGGTGATGAACTGGAACTTGTAGCCAAGCTCGCCGAGCTCGTGCTGGAACTTGGCGATCTCCTCGTCGGAGAGCGCGCGCTTCCAGTTGAACGACGGCGAGCAGTTGTAGGCGAGGAGCTTGCCGGGGAACTCCGCGTGGATCGCCTCGGCGAACGTGCGCGCCTCGTCGATGTCCGGCGTGCCGGTCTCGCACCAGATCAGATCAGCGTATGGAGCGTAGGCCAGGCCGCGGGCGATCGCGGAGTCGATGCCGCCGGTCACGTAGAAGTAGCCCTCGGGCGTACGTTCACCCGTGCAGAACTCCTTGTCGCGATCGTCGACGTCTGACGTCATCAGGGTCGCGGCGAGTGCGTCGGTGCGGGCCACGATCAGCGTGGGCACGTTAGCCACGTCGGCAGCCAGACGCGCGGCCGACAGCGTGCGGACGAACTGGCTGGTCGGGACCAGCACCTTGCCGCCGAGGTGACCGCACTTCTTCTCCGACGCGAGCTGGTCCTCGAAGTGCACGCCCGAGGCACCGGCCTCGATCATGCCCTTCATCAGCTCGTAGACGTTGAGCGAGCCGCCGAAGCCGGCCTCGGCGTCCGCGACGATCGGGGCGTACCAGTCGATCGACTCGTCGCCCTCGGACCACGTGATCTGGTCGGCGCGCGTCAGCGCGTTGTTGAGGCGGCGCACCATCGCCGGGACCGAGTTGGCCGGGTAGAGCGACTGATCGGGGTAGACGTCGGCGGCGAGGTTGCCGTCGGCAGCGACCTGCCAGCCGGACAGGTAGATCGCCTTGAGGCCGGCCTTGACCATCTGCACAGCCTGGCCGCCCGTCAGGGCACCGAGGGCGTGGACGTGATGCTCGGTGTTGACGAGGTCCCACAGCTTCGCCGCACCGTGCTCGGCGAGCGTGTGCTGCTGGACGATCGAGCCGCGGAGCGACACGACCTCTTCGGCGGTGTAGACGCGCTCGATGTTCTGCCAACGGGGATCCGTGCTCCAGGCCTTTTCCAGGTCTGCGATCTGCTGTGCGCGGGTGGGGGAACTGCTCAAAGGGGTGAACCTCCGGTAACGGACGCCTGTCCGGAATGTGATTGGGGACTGTACGCGTCGCCTTCCATAAGGTCGAATCGAAGTTAACACGTATTTCGATAGATATAATTGATCGAAGATGGATTCCGGACAGTTAGAAGCGTTCGTTCGCGTGGCACGCACCGGCAATCTCGGCCCGGTCGCGGCCGAGTTGTTCCTGACGCAGCCTGCGCTCACGGCGCGCCTGCAACGGCTCGAGCGAGAGGTTGGTGGCCCACTGTTTCTGCGTTCGCGACGTGGCATGCGGCTGACCGCGGCGGGGCGCGCGTTCCTCCCGTACGCCGAGCGCACGCTCGAGACGTTCGTTGAGGGCGCCCGTCTCGTCGGCGATCTGACTGCTGCCAGCGGCGGCGCCCTGACGATCGGCGCTCCGCCCGCGATTTCCACGTACCTCCTGCCGGGCCTGCTGCGCGAGCTCGAAGCGGCCAATCCGCTGATCGAGATCTCGGTACGTGGCGGCCACTCTGACGAGGTCCTCGACATGGTCGTCCGCGACGAGGTGCAGATCGCGCTGATCCGCGAGCTCTCGCATCCCGAGCTCGTCACCGAGCGCGTCTTCGAGGACGAGCTCGTGCTCGTCTGCGCCCGCGGCCATCGCCTCGCGCAGCGTGGCACCGTGACGATCGAGCAGATGGCGGCCGAGCGCCTCGTGCTCTTCGACCGCCGGTCGTCGTTCGCCGACATCGCCCTCACGCTCTTCCAGCGCGCACGCCTGCAGCCGCGAGCCTTTCTGGAGATGGACAACTCGGAGGCGGCAGCACAGATGGTTGCCGAGGGCCTCGGCATCTCCCTGCTGCCACGCACCGCCATTTCGTGGGGTCTCGAGGACGGCACGCTCGTCGAACTGCACCTGCTCAACACGCCGCAGATGCGCCGCCCCGTGGCCGCCGTCTACCGTCGCGACACGCCGCTGTCGGCACCGGCCGACGCGTTTCTGGTGCTGGCCCGCGGGCTCTTGGAGTAGCCGCCCACGATGGGCTCGAGCGCTAGGCTGCCGCTGTCATGACGGTGCACACAATCGACGTGGGATTGCGCGGTACGCGCGACTACATCCAGGGCTCGCAGATCCTCGCGCGCACGAGCGAGCTGGTGCAGGGCGAGTCGGCCACGCCGGTCCTGCTCGTCTCGGCGAAGTTCACGCAGATCACTGAGCAGGGTGTGCGCGTCGCGCTTGCTGCCACCGACCGCGACGACGGCAACGAGATCGGGAAGGCCCAGTACGAGGCCAACGGCGAGCGACAGACCGTGCGGTTCTTCGAGGTCGCCGGGCCCACGGCGCACCGCATCGACGATGTCGCGAAGGTGACCAACGACCTGGCGGTCGATGCCGACCACACCGCAACGTGCACCTTCGCCATCGAAGGCACATTCGAGTCGTATCTCGTCGCCGTGATCGAATTCGTCAAAGCCGCCCACGCGAAGCGCGGCGAGGATGTCGTTGACATCTGGTTCACCGCGTTGATGGGCGCGAAGCTGCCGCTGACCGCCACGTACCCGACCACCGGCGCGCTGCGCCTCACGCCGAAGATCGAGCGCGTCGTCGAAGGTCGCCTGCAGACGCTCGGGCTCGTCGATACTGAGGGGCCGGGAGCACCGCCGCCGTTTCAGATCTGCTTCTCATGCCTGGTGCGCGCATGACAGAATCCAGTCTCAACGTCGGAGGACACGCATGACACGCGAAGAGGCACTCGCCGCCATCACCAAGGCCCTGACCGCCACCGTCGGCTCCGTCGACGGCGAGGTCACCGAGGACACCAACCTGGTCGAGGACGGCCTGCTCGACTCGCTCGACTCGATGACGTTCCTGTTCGAGCTCGAGAACGACCTCAACACGAAGCTCGAGGCGATCGACGAGACGTACGAGGACTTCCGCGTCGGCGCGATCGTCGACATCGTCGTCCAGGCGACCTCCTGATCCTCGACGCCGCCGGCGTCGTCTGAGCATCCCCGACTGACCCCCACGTGCTCGCCACCTTCCAGATCCTCGTCCTGACGACGTTCCTCGCGAGCCTCGTCTATTGGGTCATGCCGAAGGGGTGGGTCGAGGGTCGGCGTGCGGTTCTGCTCGTGGTGTCGGGCGTGCTGATCTACATCTACAGCCCGGCGACGCTGTTTCTCGCCGTCGCGACGGCGCTGCTGGCCTGGCTGCTCTACGCCGTGACGAAGCGGTACCCGCAGTACGGCTGGCTGCCGTGGCTGGTCGTGCTGCCGCTCGTGATCAACGCGATCACCCCGCTGGGCGAGATCATCCCGTTTCCGTCCGGCACGCCACGTGGTGTCCTGTTCACATCGATCACGACGCTCGGCATGTCGTTCTACACGTTCAAGCTCTACGTCTCGATCAAGCAGGGACTCAAGCTCAACTCGCTGCCGTTCCGTGAGGTCCTCACCACAACGCTCTTCTATCCGGCCTTCCCGATGGGCCCGATCGACGGCTCGCAGAAGTTCGACCATGTTGCCCTGTCGCGCGACCCCGATATCCGCCGCTGGGTGATGGGCATCGGCCGCATCGGCATGGGCGCAGTGAAGGCGTACATCATCGGCGGTTGGATCAAGACGACCGCTGCGATCTGGGTGTTCGGCGTGCCCATGGATGCGATGTACGACAAGGGCTGGGACGGGCCGGTGCAGGCACTCCTGTTCGCGTTCTTCTCGTTCGGCTACCTCTACGTCAACTTCTCCGGCTTCACCGACGTCGCGATCGGCGCCGGCTGGATGTTCAACCTGGATCTCACCGAGAACTTCAAGTTCCCACTGATCGCGCACTCGATTCAGAACTTCTGGCAGCGCTGGCACCTCTCGCTGTCGAAGTTCATCACCGCGTACATGTTCAAGCCGATGGTGCGGCGCACCGGCAAAGCGAGTCTTTCGCTGATCGTGACGTTCACGCTGATCGGTCTCTGGCACCGAACGACCGTCGGCTACCTGTTCTGGGGCATTGGCCACGGCACGGCGCTGGCGTTAACGGCCTGGTACCGCACGAAGAAGCGGCCGCCGATTCCAATGCCGTACGTCGTGCGGCGCGTCGGCGGCATTGTGGTCACGCTCACCTTCGTCAGCCTGATGTCGACAATTGCGAACCAGCCGTCAAACCGTGTGCTGGCGCGCTATGTCCTGTCGTTCGTCGGAGTCCACGTCGCATGAGGAGGGTCGTCTGATGGAAGAACGCTGGGCAGCATTCGCCAAGGTGGTGGCAGACTGGGTTTCCGGGCACCAGCTCCTGATCTACATCGTGCTGGGGATCCTCGCGTGGGCACTCATCCTGCTCAACTACCCCCTCGATTCGCTCACTCCGATCTACGCCAACTACTAGCCGCATGTCGTCCCGTCACCGTCACCTGATCCAGCTCGGCGCCGGCATCGTGCTGGCCGCAGCGCTGCTCGGGGTGTTCGCGCTGGTGGCGTGGTCCGATCAGCCGCGCGTGCGGTACGCGTCGCTGAAGTGCATCTATCGCGAGATCTACAACTACAAGGGCCCGGTCGATGTCGTCATCGTCGGCACCTCGCGCACGAAGTGGGGGGTCTCGCCGCAGGCCGTCTCGCAGGTGATGAGCGACGGCACGCAGCCGCCGTACACCGTCCTTAACCTTGGCCGCAGCTGGCGCGGCACGCAGCAGATGTTCCAAGAGGTCAAGGATGTCGAGACCGAGCGCGGCATCCAGAAGGCGATCGTCGTGGAGTACTCGCGCGAAGGCGATGTCGTTGCGACGTCGCAGCGGTACTACGACTACTACGTGGATCACGCCGCGCTCGTGCCGATCGAAGAGTTCAAGACCGACCCAGACGTCAAGCCGCGTGAGCCCGCGTATCTGAAGGCGCGCGACGTCATGGATCTCTTCCAGGAGCGTCTCGATTACGCGCTGGATCGCGCGCTGTCGGGCAAGGCCGACAAGAACGTCACGATCCCCGTCGATCAGCGCCCCGAGGGGCACTCGGATGGCTGCACTGGCAAGGATCGGCCCTACAAGCCAGACGCCAATGCCTCCTGGGCGAAGCGGGTCGTGCCGAAGGGGAAGACGTGGGAGGAGCGCAAGCCGGGGGCCTGGCCGATCGGAGCGATCAACAACGACGCGCAGCGCGAGACGATGAAGGAGATGATCACGTGGGCGCACGTGCACGGTCTGCAGATCTACTTCACGCTGATGCCGCGTTATCTCGACACCGGGCCGTCGCAGGCGTATCTCGACAAGTTCGACGCCACGTTTGGCCAGCCGCTGCTGTTTCCGCCGAAGAGCGTCCTCGAGCAGCTCTATAGCGGTAACGGCATTGGCTACTCGGATCCGAACCACCTGCAGGCACAGGGCCGCGAGGCCTACTCGCAGTGGCTCGGGAGCCAGATCCACTAGTCCGCGGGATTGCCGTTGTCGCGCTCCAGGCGATTGCTCATCCAACTCGGTGCAGCCGGGGCGTTCGTCGTCACTCTGCTTCTACTGATTGGGCTCCTGGTCTGGTCCGACCAGCCGGCAGTTCGCTACGCGACGCTCCCGTGCGTGTATCGCGAGATCTACGCACGCACATCTCCTGTCGATGTCGTCGTGGTCGGGACGTCGCGCGCCAACTGGGGCATTTCGGCCTCGGGGCTGTCGGCGGGACTTGCTGCGGAAGGCCGTGGACCGGCCGTCGTCGTGAATCTGTCTCGCAGCTGGCGCGGCACGCAGCAGATGCTCCAGGAGGTACGAGATATCGAGAACGCCCGAGGCATCCGCCGGGCGATCGTGGTCGAGTACGAGCGGGAAGGCAACCTCGGTGACACGACGCAGACCTACTACGACTATCACCCAGACACTGCCTCGGCGCTGCCCCTCAGCGAGTTGGCGCATGATCCCCAGCTCAAGCCGCGAGAGCCTGCGTATCTGCGACTGCGCGACCAGTTCGAGCTGTGGCAGCGACGCCTCGATGTGAGCCTCACGCAATGGAAGACGGGGTTGTGGCGCGTCAACGATGGCGTACCGACGACCGTCGGGGCATCGGAAGGCTGCGCGGGGTTCGATCGTCCGATCGAGCACGACCATCTGGCTTCGTACGCCGCCGAGCGCAGGCGGCGATTTGGGTCATGGCAGCGCCATGCGCCGGTCACGTGGGGGATGGGAGCGATCAACGCGGATGCGCAACGCGTGTCGATTCATGCGTTTGTCGCGTTTGCACGCGCCCACCACGTGGACATCTACTTCCTTGCGATGCCGCGGTACCTCGATCCGCCGGTGAGCCAAGCGTTCGTGCGCCGGTTCGAGCGCCGCTTCAGCGCGCCGCTCCTGGCACCCCCACCGAGCGTCCTCGCACAGCTCTATGCGCGCGGCTTCTCGGATCCGAATCACATGTGGAAGCCGGGGCGCGATATCTACACGCAGTGGCTCGCCACGCAGATTCGTTAGCGAGAAAGGGTGGCGTCGATGTGCCGGCCGTCGTGGACGAAGTTGATCGGTCCGTGCCAGCGGCCGGCGATCGTGCCGTTCACGGAGAAGCGGCCCTCGTCGGTGTCGCGGCCCGTGCCCGAGATGGCCACGCCGCGCGTGAAGCTGCAGCCGTCGTACGTGATGGCGTAGCCGCTGTCGGTCGCGCGGAAGCGCATCGTGCCCGCCACGGGACACGCTGTCGCCTGAGCCTCCTGGCCGCTCCAATACCAGTACTCGGGGATGTGGCTGAACTGCTTCTGGAACGACACCATCGCGTCGCTGAGCGATGCGAACGAGCGTGCTCGCGCCGGCGGCAGTGCCAGATAGCTACCGACCACCGAGCCGGGGCAGACGGTCGTGCGCTTCGCCGGTCGCCGTCCCGTCTCGAGGAAGTTGAGGATCAGGTCGTCGGGGCAGGGGTTGCCGCGCCCGGACGTGACGTGGGGGCCACCCTGCGTGGTGATCAGGTATCCATCGTCGAGGCGGGAGTACACCGCCCGTCCCTGCGTGGCCGGCGTGATCGGGTCGGCGGTCGCGACGATCACGAACGTTGGGATGCCGGGATTGATCAGCGGCGCGGGGCGCGCGCTTGGCGGTTGCGTGCCCGGCCACCAGATGCAGGTGTAGTCGCTGGCGAACACGCTCCCACCGATGCGTGGCAGTGACGCGCCGACCTGGTCGGCCTGCGCGAGGTAGGCGTCGCTGCGCTGCTGCTGCGTGCCGTCGTAGTAGTGGTAGTCGCGGCAGTCCACGCCGTAGTACATGGCATCGGACCAACTCGAGTCGACCATCGGCTTCAGCGTCTGCGGATCCAGCATCGCGTCCTGATAGGCGAGACGCAGCAGTGGCACCAGGTCACCTTGGGCGACGGCAGTCAGGGCGCGCGTCAACATCATCCGGCCGTTGGTGCCGTAGAGCTCGCCGCTGATCGCCGCTTGAAAGAGGCTCCCGGACAATTCGCGCTTGGCCCGCTTGCCGTTGGCGAGTGGGAAGCTCACGGGAACCGGTGCGAGCTCGAGGCGCGCCTCGAGCTTGTCGAAGACGGTGCCGAGGTTGCCCTTGGCATCGTGCTTGCAGTGCGGGCGGTTGTCACACACGGCGAGCGTGGTGTTGAGGACGCTCTCGAATTGCCGTGCGGCGCTGGACCAGAACTGTGGTCCGGTCAGCGTGAGGTCGACCACGCCGTCGATGATCACGCCCTTCAGTCCCTCGGGGTGCGCGGCCGCATACGTCTGCGCGTATTGGGTGCCGTACGACTCGCCGTAGATGCGGATGTTCGGGCTGCCGAGCCGCTCGCGGAAGGCCGCGAGATCCTCGACTGCCTGATTGGTGCCCACGTACGGCAAGAGCGTGGTGGATTTCAACTCGGCGGTGCACGCACCGACGAACGTGACGGTCGACTCCTGCAGCTCCTGGGTATCCGTGCGCGAGGCGGCTGTCGCATCGGGGCAGGTGAGGCCGCCGCTGCGGCCGATGCCGCGCTGGTCGAAGAAGACGATGTCGTAGCGATCAAGCATCGCCGTGGAGTAGCCGGACAGATAGCTGTCGGCGCTCAGGATCCCGCTCGAGCCGGGACCACCGGTGGCAACGACGAAGAGGCCATGACTGGTCTTGTTGGCGGGGCGGACTGCGAACGCGACCTTGATCCTGCGCGCGTCAGTCGCGTCGAAGTGGTTCAGCGGCACGCTGATCTTCACGCAGGTGAACTCGCTGCTTGCGAAGCAGCGGGCACCGCCGAGCGTCTTGAGAATACTGGTGGTGCTGGCGCTGGCCAGGCTCGGGAGAAGCGCTGCGAGAACCAGTGCAGCGATGAGCGCGAGAGGACGGCGGAATGTCATGCGCAGAGCCTACTGCGCTATGCCGGACGCGGTAGGAGGGAGAGCCGTTCGACAACCACCTGCCGTTTGATCCGCCTCCGGGAACCATGGTCTATAGCCTTCCCGCATGTCGCTACTTTCCACGTCGCCGAACCGCTGGCTTTCGCTGATCGGCATCTGCGCCGTGACCGCGCTGGTCTGGGTGACGGCCTCCGATATCTCGCTCGCCCTGCCCACGATCGGCCGCGAGCTTGGCGGCTCGATGGACACGCTGCAATGGGCAGTCAACGGCTACTTTCTCGCGGGCTCGTTGATCATCGTTGGCGGCAAGCTTGGCGATATCTTCGGGCGTCGCCTCGTCTTCGCGATCGGTACCTTGCTGATCCTGGCGGGCTCGATCGTGGCTGGTCTCGCGCACGGCTCGACGATGTTGATCGCGGGGCGCATCATCGAGGGTGTCGGCGCCGCGGCGATCCTACCGTCGGCTCTGGCGATCGTCGCCGTGTCGTTCAGCGGTCGCGAGCGTGACACCGCCATCGGTGCGTGGATCGCCACGTGCTGGGGCGCGCAGGCGGTTGGTCCGCTCGTCGGTGGCCTGCTCATCGCCACGCTGTCATGGCAGTGGATCTTCTGGATGAACTTGCCCATTGGCGCCGTGGCGTTGCTCGTGATGTGGAAGACGACGCCCGAGTCGAGCGAGGAGGGGGCCGACCGCAGCATCGACATCGGCGGCGTGATCACCCTCGTCGGCGGTATCGGATTGATCTCGTACGGCCTGGTCGAGGCTGACACCGCGAGTCCACGCGCGTTGGCGGGCTACTTCCTCGTGGCGTTTGCCCTGCTCGTGGCGTTCGTCCTGATCGAGCGCAAGGTGCGTAACCCCGTCGTGCTGCTGACGATCTTCCGGCGCGGCCGCTTCGACGGCGCGGTGCTCGCCAACCTGATTGCCAACGTGATCTTCGGTGCCGCAATCTTCTTCATGGCGCTGTACCTCCAGGTGGTCGAGGACATGAGTCCTCTCCGCGCCGGCGTCATGCTGCTGCCCGCGACGATTCCGATCCTGATTGTCAATCCGTTCGGCACGCGCCTTGGTTTGCGCTTTGGCCCGTGGCTGCCGACCGCGGTTGGCATGGCGCTCCTGGCCGTGGCGTCGGTGCTGCTCCTCAAGCTCACTGGCTCGTACAACGAGCTGATCGCGCCGTTCCTCCTGCTCGGCGCGGGTATCGGACTGCAGATCACGCCGTGCGCTGCTGTCGCGGTCGAAGACCCAGACGGCGCGGGTGAGGGAGTGGCGTCCGGCGTCTACAAGGCCTCGAGCATGATCGGCGGCTCGCTCGGCGTCGCCCTCGGCACCGCCATTTTCCAGACGCGCGCCCGCGTGGAGCTCGAGCATCTGCTGCAGCCGTACGACCCGTCGTACAAGCAGCTCGGCGAATACCTCGACGTGCTGACGGGCAGCGCCAAGGCGGCCGACATCATCCCGGCCGCTGGCATGGACGTCACGGCGACGGTCACCAGGGCCTTTGACGTCGCTGTCGCCTACGCGATGGTGCCGTCGGTGATCACCGCGGTGATCGGCGTCGGTGTGGCGGTCCTGCTGCTGCGCGGCAAGGCGCCCGCGCCCGACGAGATGTAGATCGCGCAGTCCTGCTTTCTCACCCATGAAGATGTGGGTGCGTGGAACAGAGGTGGAGAACACGCAGTCGGTCTGACGCGCCGATTTGACGCGCAGGGCGCAGTGGGGCTCGGGTTCGGTCAGCGCACGCGATCGGGGGGTGGTGAATGTCGTGTTTCCCGTACTTGCGGAGATGCCGCAGCGGACGTAACGTCGGCTCCACGAGTTCGGGCGCACTGTCCCGAAGTCCCACCCACGAGAAGGAGATTCGCATGGCGATTGAGGTTAACCTCCCGCAGATCGATGAGGCGAAGGCCTCGGCGTTCCTCGCGACGTACAGCGAGGTCGTGCAGAAGGCCTGGAACGATCCCGCGTTCAAGGCGCAGCTCGTCGCCGATCCGACCGGCACGCTGCGTGCCGCCGGCGTCGACATCCCGGCCGACATGGAGATCAAGCTGGTCGAGCATGCCGCCGGTGAGAAGGAGGGCCACACGGTCGTCACGCTGCCGCTGCCGGCTGCTCCGACCGAGCATCTCGACGACGACGCGCTCCTCGCCGCGATCAACGGCGGCAGCTCGTGCAACGGCTCGGCTGGTTCGGCCAGCTCGGCGTCGTGCCCGTCCTGCTCGGCCAGCTCGTCCGGCTGCGCCGGCTCGGCCTGCTGAGGCAGTTCCGCACTCTGCGGCAGCCAGCCGCGCACCTCGTCCGGACTTCCGGGCGGGAACCCATCAACCCGTAGCACCGAAGGAGAATCGCATGGCGATTTCGACCAACCTCCCCCAGATCGACGAGGCGAAGGCCTCGGCGTTCCTCGCGACGTACAGCGAGGTCGTACAGAAGGCCTGGAACGATCCCGCGTTCAAGGCGCAGCTCGTCGCCGATCCGACCGGCACGCTGCGTGCCGCCGGCGTCGACATCCCGGCCGACATGGAGATCAAGCTGGTCGAGCATGCCGCCGGTGAGAAGGAGGGCCACACGGTCGTCACGCTGCCGCTGCCGGCTGCTCCGACCGAGCATCTCGACGACGACGCGCTCCTCGCCGCGATCAACGGCGGCAGCTCGTGCAGCAGCTCGGCCGGCTCCTCGAGCTCGGCGTCGTGCCCGTCCTGCACGGCCAGCTCGTCCGGCTCGGCCGGCTCGGCCTGCTGATCACGGCCGAGTAGTACACTCACGCGACGATCGGCACGGAGGGGCGCCCGCATGCGGGCGCCCCTCCCCCGACCGGTCCGCGCGCCCGCGCCGACGATCGGCACGGGCCTTCAAGCCACGACGATGGGATCCATTGCGCCATGACAGCTTCTGCCGGATCGAACGACCAGAGCGCAGCTGACCGCGCGCTGCAGCTCGGCTTGGCGAAGGCCATCGCGCGTTCGTGGCGCGACCCGGCGTTCCGGGACCAGCTCGAGGCGGACCCGTCGGGGGCACTCGCCGAGCTCGGGGTTGACGTGCCCGCGGACGTGGACATCCGCGTCGTGCCGGAGGGCACCGTTGTGCTGCCGATCGCCGCGCCGCCCCGCGGCGACCAGGAGGCCGCAGCCCGCGCGATCGCCGAAGAGGCGCTGGCGCGTCTGCTCGGCGACGGAGCCGCGTGATCGCCCGGGAACCCGAGCACGCCGACCGCGCGCCGACGGCGCCGGATGCGCTGTCCGTCTCGCCGCGGTGGGTCGTCCGCACCGTGCCGGACGAGGCTGTTTACCTGCTGAGCGAGCTGGAAACGATCGTCCTCGAACAGGACGCCGTCCGCGCGATCTTCGAATGCATTGACGGTCAGCGATCCCAGGACGAGGTTGCCGCGCTCCTGATGGAGCAGCGGCCCGACCTCGACGTCGCCTCGCTGTACTTCCACCTCGACGAGCTCGAGGCGAAGGGGTACCTCCAGCGTGCGGACGTGGCGGAGCGGGTTCCTGCCGGCACGATCGGCGTTGGTGCGGAGTGGGGCATCGCCGCCACCGAGGTGCCTGAGCGCCTCGCCCGCCGCGTCGTGCTCGTCGCCATTGGCGGCACCGGTGCCCAGGCGGACGCCGAGGCGATCCAGCAGGCGCTGCAGGAGTCCGGGCTCGGCAGTTCGCTTGTGCTCGACGATGCGGAGGCGCTGGCGGCCGCCGGCGACCCGGAGTGCGACCTCCTGGTCGCCATCGTCGACGACTACGCCAATCCCGCGCTCGGCGAGATCGGCCGCCGCCGTCGCGCCGTCGATGGGCGCTGGCTGCTCGCCCGTCCGGGGCTGACCACCACATGGGTCGGTCCCGTTTTCGTGCCGGGAGTCACGGCGTGCTGGCACTGCCTCGAATTCCGGCTGGTCGGCAACCGCGAGATCGAGCGCTACCTGCAGATCCGGACCGGCATCGATCCCCTGCGCCCGGCGACGCCGGCCGGCGGCGTCACCCGCTCCTTCAGCGCCGGGCTGATCGGCACCGCGATCCTCAACGAGCTGATCGCCGACCGCGATGCGGAGGCACAGGCCGACGCGACCATCCTGACGCTCGCCGCCGACACGGGCGAGCGCGGCGTCCATCACGTGATCCGCCGGCCGCAGTGCGCCATCTGCGGCACCCCGGAGCCGCGCGACGCCCCGCACCCGCCGGTCGAGATCGCGTCCTCACCGCGCCTCCTCGACAACGACAGCGGCACGCGGTCGGTGACGCCCGAGGCGACGTACGAGCGGTTCAAGCACCAGATCAGCCCGATCACGGGCGCCGTCAGCGCGCTCACGCGCATCGACGACGTCGACAACCCGGCGATGCACGTCTACGCATCCGGGCACAACTTCGCGATGCGCGGCCACGACCTCCGCCAGTTCCGCGCCGGTCTGCGCAACAAGAGCTCGGGCAAGGGCATGACCGACGCCCAGGCCCGCGTCAGCGCGCTCGGTGAGGCGATGGAGCGGTTCCAGGGGCTGTACACGGGCGAGGAGCGACGGCGGCCTGGGACGTTCGACGAGATGGGACCGGGCGCCATCCACCCCAACGACATCATGCTGTGGTCGGATGCGCAGCTCGACAACCGGGACTGGTGGAACGAGCTCGACCATCGGTTCGTGCTCGTGCCAGAGCGGTTCCCCACCGATCTGACCGTCGACTGGTCGCCCGTGTGGTCCCTCACCAACCGCGAGGTGCGCTGGATCCCGACGGGGCAGCTGTACTACGCCGCGCCGCGGCACGAGAATCGCATGCTGTTCGTCGCGTGCTCGAACGGCGCCGCCGCCGGCAACACGCGCGAGGAGGCGATCCTTCAGGGCCTGCTTGAGATCGTCGAGCGCGACAGCGTGGCGCTGTGGTGGTACAACCGCGTCAAGCGCCCGCCCGTGCCGGTCGAGGAGTTCGGCGACGAGAACCTCGAGCGCATCTGCGCCGTCTACGAGGGGCTCGACCGCCCGGTCGCCTTCCTCGATCTGACCAGCGATCTCGGCATCCCTGCCTACGGCGCGATCTCTGCGCGTCGCACCGGTGTGACGGAGGACATCCTGATGGGCTTCGGGGCGCACCTCGATCCGCGCATTGCGGCGCTGCGCGCGGTTGCCGAGGTGACGCAGTTCTATCCTGCGGTCGCGAACCACCTGCCCGACGGTTCCGGGCAGTACGACTACGACGATCGCGAGTCGCAGCAGTGGTGGAGCACGGCGACGCGCGAGAGCGATCCGCATCTGGTCCCCGATCCCGCGGCACCGCGCGTCGCGTACGCCGACTGCATCGGTCCCGTCGGCGACATTGGCGCCGCGGTGCGCGCTGTGCAGGGCCGCCTCGAGGCCGCCGGCCACGAGGTCCTCGTGCTCGATCAGACGCGCCCCGACGTCGGCTTCCCGACCGTCAAGGTGATCGCCCCGGGGCTCCGGCACTTCTGGGCGCGGTACGCGCCGGGGCGCCTGTACGAGGTGCCCGTGCGGCTCGGCTGGCTCGATCGTCCGACGGCCGAGGACGAGCTCAATCCGACCCTGATGTTCCTCTGAGTCGCCGTGAACGTCGTCGTCGCACCACATCACGGCTGGCGCGCATGGCCGCCGCTGGGCGTCGACGCCGATGCGATCGTCGTCGACGATGCCGGCGCGACGCTGCTCGCGGGACTGCCGCTGGGCCTCGCCGAGCAGCTGGTCGATCGCCTCAATGCGGGTGCAGCGGAGGATGAGCTCGAGGATCTCGCGCTCGCCGCCGGTGGGCCCGCGCTGCTGGCGCGCTGGCTCGACGCGTTCGCGCTGCTGACGTCCGTCGGTCGCGTCGCGCCCTGCGTGTCGGATGGTCACGACGACGTCCTCGTGCTGCGCGCCGCGCGCGCGTCGACGGCGGCGCCGCAGGCGGTCCAGCTGCCGGAGGCGATGCGGCTCTCGCGGTTCGCCGTCTGCCGCGCCGATCAGGGCGCGCTCATTCTCGAGAGCCCGCGCTCGGCGTTCGTGGCGGTGCTCGGCCCGAGCGTGAGCGCACTGCTGCCCCTGCTGGCCGGCGGGAGTCTCGCGGCCACGGCGATCCCGGATCCGGCTGTGCGCGTCGCGCTCGGACTTCTCGTCGACATCGGACTGCTGCTCGGCGCGGCGGACGACGTCGAGGACGGGGGCTCGCTGGCGCTTTGGGAGTCCCACGATCTCGCGTTCCACGCGCGCACGCGCCGCGGCGGCCACCGCCACCTCAACGGTGCGACGTTCCCGCATCGGCCCGAGCGACCACCGCTGCCGACCATGGCGACGTGGAACCGGGGAACGGTCGTCCCGCTCGCGCCGATGGAGGACGGCGATGACGGCCCGTCGCTCTGGCGGGTTCTGCGCGAGCGGACTTCCGTCCGCGCGCCGTCCGCGCCGATCGGCCTCGATGTCCTCGGGCGGTTCCTCTGGTGGCACCGCATCGTCCGCGACGTGCCGATGGACGAGGCGCGCGGCGTCGAGTACCCCCAGTCGCGGCGCACCTATCCGGGCGGCGGCGCCACGTACGAGATCGATCTCTTCCTCACGGTACGGGACGTCGACGGTCTCGACGACGGCCTCTGGTTCTACGACGCGGCAGACCACGCGCTGATCCTCGTCTCCGCGGATCCCGACGCCCGCGCGCAGCTCTTCGCCGATGCGGAGGTGTCGACCGGCGGCGTGGGAACACCCCAGGTGCTGATCACCTACGGCCTGCGGATCGGCCGCAACTCGTGGAAGTACGAGGGCATGGCGTACCGCCTCGCACTGATGGACGCCGGCGTCCTCTACCACCACGCCTACCTCGTCGGCGGCGCCCTCGGCATCGGCATCTGCGGCCTCGGCAACGGCGACACCGCCCTGTTCGAGCGCATCGTGGCGCGCCCCGAGGGCGACTACGCGAGCATCGCCGAGGTGATGATCGTGGGGATGGCCTGATGACGACCGCGATGCTCGACCCGGTGGCCCGCGTCTTCGCCGACCCGCAGCGCGTGCTGGCCGACCCCGCCGACTTCTACGCGGACCTGCATCGCCGCGGCGACGGGGTGCAGCAGGGGTGGGGTGCGCAACTGTGGGGCTACGACGCGGTACGCGACGCGCTGCGCTCGTCGGCCCTGACCGTCAGCCCACCCGGCATGCCCGCTCGCAGCAGCGACCCGTGGCTCGCCGACGTCATCACCCGCATGCCGTCGATGACAGACGGCGCAGATCGGGATGTAGCCGTCCGTGCGCTTCGGTCTGCCTTCGCGCCGCGCGCGGCAGGGGAGTCAGACGGCATCGCGCACGAGATCGTCGCAGCGTCGCTCGCGCAGGCACGCGCCAAAGGCGGACCGATTGACATCATCGCCGACATCGCGGCACCGGCTCTGCCCGCATTCCTGCTCGCGGCACTCGGGCTCGAAGGCGCCGCCGACGCGGCCGCTCTCGCCGCCGCGGGACGAGCCGTGACGCTCGAGCTGCTGCCCTGGGCCGAGGTCTCGCCCGATCGGGTTTCCGAGATTCGCGTGGTGCACGACAGTCTGCTGGCCTTCGTCGCCGCTGAGCGCGGTGCGCGGCGCGGCGACTTGCTCGGCCGCCTCCTCGCGGCCGTCCCGGATGACCGCGATGCCGTCGCGACGATCCTCCTGCTGCTGGTCGGCGGGCAGGAGACCATTGTCAGCCTCGTGGCGACGGCGCTCGACCTCTGGAGCGGCGACGACGCGGCTGCGGCGTCTCCTGACGACGTGGTCGACGAAGCCGCTCGGCTCGCACCGCCGATCCACATGCTCGCGCGCACTGCGCGCACCGACGTGCAGTGCGGAGCGGTCGCGATCGGTGCCGGTGCGCCGGTGATCATCCTGCTCGGCGCCGCGCTGCGCGATCCCACCGCCTTCGAGCGTCCCGACGCCGTGGTCTGGAAGCGCGCTGGCGACCGCGGCAATCGGGCGATCGCCTTCGGTGCCGGTCCGCACCAGTGCATCGGTCGCGCGTACGCACAGCTGCTCGTGATCGAGATCATCCGTCAGATCGACGTGGCCTGGCCGGAGTGGCGCCAGCGACCGCGAGTGGCCAGCGGCTGGACCGCTGTGCCGGTGTTCCAAGGCCCCACGTCGCTCCTGCTCGACGTGGCCGACTATCGCCCGCTCGGCACCGCTGATGCCGAGCGTGATCCTATGGAGGACGCATGAGTTCCGGTGAAACGCCACAGGCTGCCTCGCAGCCGCCGACGCCTCCGGCCGAGCCGACGGCGCCGACCTCCGACTCGACGGATGCCTTCGGGGTGAAGCCACCGGCGCCGACGATGACCGGAGCCGATCGCTTCGACTATCTCGCGCAGGTCGTGCGTCCGAACCTCCTGATCGCCCTGATCGCGATCGTCGCCGTGATCGTCGGCGCCACGCTGTGGGCGACGTTCGCCTCGATCACCTCGACGACGGACGTGACGATGGCCGTTGCGCCGGCGCAGGGCTTCTCGAACGTCGCTGCTCCTTCGGCCGGCACCATCACCAAGTTCTACGGACGACTCGGGAGGCACGTTGACGCGGGACAGATCATTGCGGTCATCACCACGGGCGATGGCAAGCAGGTCGAGGCGCGAGCGTTGAGCGCCGGCACGATCAGCGATGTTGTCGCGGATCTCGGCTCCGTCGTTCAGTCGCTGGGACCGATCGTGGCGATCGCTCCCGATGGCGAGCCCAGAGTGATTGGCGGGTTTCTCAACTCGGCATCGATGGAAGGCGTCGCGCCGGAGCAGTCCGCAGTGGTCTCGGCGTATGGGTGCCCAACGCTCGTGACCTCCGTTGCGTCGGTGGGGCAGTTCCCGTACACGAGGGAGGGCGCGTACTCGATCGCCGGCGTGCGAGGCCTGACCATGGAACTGATGTCCGGGGACACCGGGTTCCTGGTGCGCCTCAAGGTTCCGTCGTCGTGGTGTCCGACGATCCAGCTCGGCACACTCGTCGACGTCGTCATCACCACCGGCAGCACGCACCCGATCTCCTACGTGACGCCGTAGCCCACCCGCATGAGTACGCAAGCACCCGCCACTCCGAACCGTTCCGCCGGGCGTACCGGTCGCGTCAAGGTCCCGACCATCGCGCAGATGGAGGAGGCCGATTGCGGCGCGGCGAGTCTCGGCATGATCCTCGCGCATTACGGCTGCTGGGTTCCGCTCGAGGAACTCAGGGTCGCCTGTGGCGTTTCGCGTGACGGCGCAAACGCGCTGGCCGTCGTCAACGCCGCCCGGCACTACGGATTCGACGCGCAGGGCGGTCGCGTCACCGCGGAGGAGCTGCGCGACCGCGCGATGCCCGCGATCGCCTTCTGGCGGCAGAGCCACTTCGTCGTGATCGAGGGCATCGTCGGCGACGCCGTCTACATCAACAATCCGACCGGCGGCGAGGAGAAGCTCACCTTTGCCGAGTTCAAGCGGAACTTCAGCGAGATCGCCCTGTTCTTCCAGCCGACCGACAAGGTCGAGAAGCGCGCCCGCGAGAACATCGGCCTGCGGGGCACGCTCGGCGCGATGGTCGCGTCGTCGCGCAACGCGATCCTTCTGATCGTGCTGTCCGGCCTGCTGCTCGCGGTGCCCGGCGTCGCCGCGCCGGTGCTCACGTCGATGTTCGTCGATAGCGTCCTCGGCGCCACGGGCCAGGTGCCCGTGCTCGGTGTGATCATCGTCGGCTTCGTGCTCGTGACCGCACTGATCTTCGCGTTGACGCTCGTCCAGCAGCTCTGGATGCTGCGCCTGCAGATCCGCCTCTCGGGACGGCAGACCGAGCGCTTCCTGACGCATATGATCTCGTTGCCGACGTCGTACTTCGACGCCCGCCAGCCGGGTGGGCTCGTGCAGAAGGTCCTGATGAACTCGCAGCTGGCGCAGCTCCTCTCCGGTCAGCTCGGCACCGTGGTCGTGAACGCCGTCTCGATGGTCGTGTACGCCGTCGTCATGTTCTTCTACAGCCCGACGCTGACGCTGGTCGGCATCGGCATTGCGGCGATCAATCTGCTCATCCTGTGGTACATCGCGCGCGTCCAGACGGTCGAGAACCAGCGCCTGCAGCAGGCGCAGGTGCTGCAGACGGGCCAGGCGTTCACCGGCCTGTCGCTGATCGGCAACATCAAGGCGATGGGCAGCGAGAACGAGTTCTTCAATCGTTGGGCGGGTGCGCAGGCGATCGCGACGAACGCCGAGCAGCGTGTCGGGCGACTTACGCAGGGCGTGTCGGTGATCCCCTCGGTGCTGATCGTGCTCAACACCGTGATCATCCTCACGGTCGGCTCGGAGTTGATCTACGACGGCCATCTGACGATCGGCGGACTCGTCGCCTTCCAGGGCCTCTTGCTTTCCTTCGTCGCGCCGCTCGGGCAGTTCGTGACCGCCGCCGACCAGTTCCAGTCGGCGCGCGGGCAGATCGAGCAGATCTCCGACGTCACGTCGTACCCCGCCGATCCCCTGGCCCGCAGCGTCGACGAGATCGCCACGGCATCGCTCGACCTGCAGCCGATGCCGGCCGCCCGACTCGCCGGCCGGATCGAACTGCGCGGCGTGTCGTTCGGCTACAACCCGTCGCGTCCCCCGTTCCTCAAGGACTTCGATCTCGTCGTCGAGCCCGGTCAGCGCGTCGCGCTGGTCGGGCCGAGCGTCAGCGGCAAATCGACCGTCGGCAATCTCATCACGGGCCTCTTCGCGCCGTGGTCCGGCGAGATCCTGCTGGACGGCAAGCCGCGTGACAGTTGGCCGCGCGAGCTCGTCACGGCGTCCCTCGCCAAGGTCGATCAGCAGATCATGTTGTTCCAGGGGACGGTCCGGCAGAACATCTCGCTGTTCGACCCGACGATCTCCGTCGACGACATCCGCCGTGCCGCGGCCGACGCGCAGATCCTCGACGAGATCGACCGGCGGACCGGCGGCTTCGGCTCGCCGGTGAACGAGGGCGGCACCAACTTCAGCGGCGGGCAGGGGCAGCGCATGGAGATCGCGCGCGCGCTCGCCGGGAATCCCTCGATCCTGATCCTCGACGAGGCGACGAGTGCACTCGACGCGGTCGCGGAGGCGCGTTTCGGCGACGCGCTGCGCGCGCGCGGCATCACCGTGCTGATGATCGCGCATCGTCTCAGCACGATTCGAGACGCCGACCTGATCGTGGTGCTCGACAACGGAGCCGTCGTCGGCCGCGGTACCCACGAGGATCTCCTGCAGACCTGTCCGACGTACGTGACGCTCGTGGGGGATGCATCGTGAGCAGCACCGAGGCGACACCGGCCGTGCCGGGCGGGCAGGCGAGGCAGCCGCGGTGCGTCGCGCCCGACGAGCGCATCGCGATCACGGGCGGCGACGCCATGGTCTTCATCCAGAAGTCGGATCGCAGCGGACGCCGCATCGCGATCGGGCGGATCCAAGCGCCGGCAGTGATCGTGGGCGCGTCGCCGCCGCCCGGGTGCGATGTGATCCTCGTGCCGCTCAACGACTGCACGGCCACGCCCGCGACGACCCCGCCGGCGGATTCCGACACCGCGCTCGCGCCGCTGATCGGACCCGCCGTCGCGGGCTTCGCCGAGGCCGACGCCGCCGAGCGCGATCGCCTCGGGCGTCTGGCCGCGAAGCAGCGCCTCGACGTCACGTCCGCGATCGACGCCGTGGCCGAGGTGATGGACCGCCCGGACCGGACCGGCGCGCGCAACGCCACGCACCTCGTCATGCTCGACGCGGCGATGGACGAGGTGGGCAAGTACCTCGGCGTGCGGTTCCCCGAGCTCGACGACTCCGTAGAGCTGTTCGAGCCCGTCGTCGATGCGGCCAACATGGCGGGCTGCCGTGCGCGCCCGGTGCTCCTGAGCGGCCCGTGGTGGACGCAGGCGATCGAGCCGGTGATCGCGTTCCGCGGCGACGACCAGCATCCGGTGGCGTGCGTTCCGCGCGGCGAGGGCCGGTACGTCGTCTACGACCCCACGACCGACACGCGCGAGCCGCTCGAGCGCGTCACGGATCTCGTCACCGAGGGCTACGCCTTTACTCGGCCGATCCCGCCGATGGCGTCCTCCGCCAAGGCGTTCCTGCGCTACGCGATGCGCAACGCGCGGTCGACGCTGCGGACGCTGATCCTCGCCGGCTTCCTCGCGGCCATGGCGGGCCTGGCCACGCCGCTCGTGACCACCCTGTTCTTCAACCTCGTGATCCCGCAGCAGAGCAACTCGCTGCTGCTCGAGGTCGCCGTGCTGCTACTCGGCGCCGCCGCCGCGCTCGGCGTGCTCTCGTGGACGCGCAACATCGCGCTGCTCCGGCTCGAAGGTGTGCTGCAGCAGGAGATGGAGCCGGCGATTTGGAACCACATGCTGCGCCTGCCGAGCGGGTTCTTCCGCCAGTTCACCGCGGGCGATCTCGTCAACCGCGTGCAGGGGATCGACACGATCCGCCAGCTGATCGGCGGCTCGGTGCTGAACGCCTTCCTGACGCTCGTGTTCTCCGTCGTGAACCTCGTGATCCTCTTCTTCTACTCCGTGCAGCTCGCCATCATCGTGCTGGTCGTCGTGGTCGTGATGATGACGCTCCTTGCTGCGATCAACATCGCGAACATCCGCAACCAGCGCGACGGCTTCACTGCGATCGGCGGCCTGTTCGGCTTCCTCTTCCAGCTGCTCGGCGCCGTGCCGAAGCTCCGCGTGGCAGGTGCGGAGCCGCAGCTCGTCACGCAGTGGGCGGCTCAGTTCCGGGTGCAGCAGCTCGCGACGTACCGGTCCGGTCGGATCGCGGCGCTGTCGACCGCGTTATCGACGTGCTTCGCCACGCTGATCACGACCGTGGTGGTGATCTACGGCGGCGTCGTCCTGCGTGACGAGCTCTCGAGCGGCGCATTCCTCGGCTTCCTCTCGGCCGCCGGCATGTTCACCGGCGCTGTGGCCGGTATGGCCTTCGCCTTCGGCCCGCTCGGCGCCTGCGTACCGCTGTTCGAACGCCTGCAGCCGATTCTGGACGAGGAGCCCGAGCAGAAGCTCGACGCGATCAACCCCGGCGTGCTCACGGGCAGCATCGTCGTGCGCGACGTGGCGTTCCGGTACGCGCCGGACGCCCCCCTGGTGCTCGACGAGTTCAACCTCGAGATCAAGCCGGGCGAGTTCCTCGCGGTGACGGGACCGAGCGGTTCCGGCAAGTCGACGATCCTCAAGGTCATCCTGGGTCTCGAGACGCCGACGTCGGGCACGGTCTCGTACGACAACATCGAGCTTGCGAGCCTCGACCGGACCGCGATTCGGCGGCAGATCGGCGTCGTGATGCAGGAGGCGCGACCGATGCCGGGCTCGATCCTGCAGGCGATCGTCGGCCAGTCGGGCAGCAGCGAGGCCGCGGCCTGGGAAGCGGTCGAGGCGGTTGGGCTGGCGGACGAGATCCGCGCGATGCCGATGCAGATGCGCACCATGATCTCCGCCGGCGCGGGCCAGCTCTCGGGCGGGCAGCTGCAGCGCATCCTGCTGGCGCGCGCCCTCGTGACGAAGCCGAGCATCATCTTCTTCGACGAGGCGACGAGCGCCCTCGACAACGTGGCCCAGGATCGCGTCACGCAGAGCGTGAAGCAGCTGAACGCCACGCGACTCGTGATCGCGCATCGCCTGGAGACGATCCGGACCGCGGATCGCATCGTGGTGGTCGATGCCGGACGTGTCGTGCAGTCGGGCACCTACGAGGAGCTCGCGTCGCAGGAGGGGCTGTTCCGCGACTCCGTCATGCTCGAGTCGGCCAGCGACGACTCGACGGCGTAGCTAGGCGCGCACCATTCGCACGGCGTCGAGTGCCGCAGCAGGCGCCGCTCCCGCGGCCTCGAGCGCGTCGCAGAGCGATGCCTCGGTCCGCTCGAGGAGCGCGGCGCGAACCTCCCGCGGCTGTTCGGCTGCCAGCGCGAGGTCGATCGCGAGCCGTAGGACCGTGCGGCGCAGCTCCGCCGTCTCTGCGCGGGTAGCGAGCCGCTGAAGAGCACGCTCGAGCGGCACGCCGTCGAACCAGTCCTCGACGCCGGTGCCGTCCGTCAGGACCACCGCGCGCGTTCGCGGATCGTGGCGCACGAGCGGGACGTCGAGTCCCTCGAGGGCACGACGATCGGCGCTGCCCAGCAAGACGGCGCGGCGCCCGTAGGCGCGTTCGGCTGGATCGTCCGCTCCCAGCAGACGGGCCCCGGGGCGCATGAGCGCGGCGAGATGCACCTCGCGCCGTCTCCCGTCTGCGAGCACGGCGGGTCCCAGTGAGTCGTGGAGGATGCGGTAGCAGGCGAAGGTCGAGCGCAGCACGACGCGCCCCGGGGCGTTGGCGAGCTCCTGGACGCCGGCGATCAGCTCGTCGCGCAGTGCGGGGTCGGCGATCGCACGATCGACGGCGTCGTAGCCGGCCGTGATGGCTTTCGCCAGCGTCACCGTGTCGTCGTCCGCGGGTCGCCAGGCGGGCAGCGCCCAGCGCACGACTCCGTCGGCTGCGACGTTGCCGGCGTCGCGGTCGCCGAAGTCGGATCCCGAGAACGGGAGGCGCAGGATGCGCGGTGGCGTGACGGTGCCGATATCCTCGACGTCGCCGTCGGGGAGGTACGTGAGGCACGTGACCGCACCCGTCGGCCAGACCGTCTCCCCGAGCAGGTGGTCAGCGGTGGTCGAACCCGCGTGGTGCGGCTGCAGCATGGTCTCGACGTCGATCAGATGCGGCAGCGATTCCGCGAGGATCACGTTGTCGAGCCACATGTCGCGGGCCTCGAGCAACTCGAGCAGCCCGAGCCAGGCGCCGTAGCAGCGTGCCCAGCGCTCGACGTCGTCGGCAGCGGTCGGGCCGGCGGAGATCAATTCGTCCCAGCCGTACCCATCGCAGGCGAGGTGCGCACGCACGGGCAGTTCGATTCCCGCCGCCTGCATTGCCGCGTGCGTGTTGAGGAGCGCGGCGAGCTGCGAGAACGCGACCGCGCCGTCCTGCGGCTTCGGCTTGTAGGCGATCCGGAGGTCATTGTCGAACGCGAGGAGGGCCACGGACTGGCCCCCCTCGTGGGGATCGCCGGCGTCGCAGCGGATGCCGTGCACGGCCTTTGGGGATTCGGTACGTCCGAGCATCTGCAGGATCGCCGGCAGGTCGGTGGCCAGGCGACCAGCCAGCAGGTCCATGAACGAGAACCAGTCCGCGGTCGCACGGCCGATCGGATACGCCAGCGCGGGCATCTCCTCGAGGCGCGTAAACCATGCTGCTCCGTTGCCGGGGAGACCGACGTCCGGGGGGAGGTCGAGGGTGCGCGCTGCCATCGCCTCGGGTTCGATTGCACGCACGACTGCCTTGGCGACGCGCTGCGCCAGCGATTCGGCGAGCGCATCGATGGCGGAAGGCGAAAGCTCGACCGGCCATCGCGATGCGTGCTCGGCGGTGAGTACGCGACCGGCAGCCAGCAGGTGGCGCCAGACGTCGGCGTAGATCGGACCCATCGGCACCGCGTCGGCGGGGTCAATCGGCGCGTCGCACGCGACCAGCAGGCGATCGAGTGCCGAGACCCAGGGCGGCAGCTCATCGTCGGCTGGCAGCTCGTCTGGCGCGACGGCGCGTAGGCGCACGGGCGCGAGCCCGCGTTCGAGGTCGGCCATGCTCAGCCCGAGGACCTCCAGCACCTGCGGGAGGAGCTCCGGGCGGTCCCCGGTCACCGCGGCGCACCAGGCCTCGACAAGATCCGTATCCGCCGGCCCAGCCGGGGCGAACCACCGTTCTTCCACCCGTTCGGAGAACGGTGCGGCCAGCAGGACCACGTCGATGAACGCCTGGGTCGATCGTCGCGTCACAGCGGCAAACGTACCAGAGGGTCAACAAGAGGTGATGATCGCGAATCCGATCGTTCACTCTCGTAGACTGACGGGGTGATCGAAGTGCTCCCCACAGGTCGGCCGGCGCGGGAAGTCGGTGCGGCGGGCGCCCGACCGCGAGCTATCGCCGTCGAGGCGATCGGCGTCGTGACGCCAGATCGCTACGGCCGCATCGTCGCGTATGCGCAGGCCAACTCACTCGAGCCTGGTGCGGTGCTCGACCTTGCGACGGGAGTGCGGGTGTACCCGCCCGAGCGGCTGCCGACGAATGGTGGGCGGCCGACCGCCGTTCGTCGCGAGGCGGAGGTCGGCAGGGGTTCGTGGCCGGAGGTCGTCGCTGAGATGGAGGCCAGTGCGACAGAGGTGATCGGGCGTGCCTGGGACGGCGCCGGCTACGCCGCGTTTCTCGCCTCGGGTGATGGCATCTCGTTCCGCTGGCAGGTGGTCGCGGCGCTCCGACGCTGTCTGGCGGCCGGCATCCCCGTCGTGCTGACGGTTACCTCGCCGCCGGAGTTCGCGGCCGGCATGCGAGCGATCCTCAGCGGCGTCGGCCTGCCAGTGGTGCTCACGTGTGAGAGCGGCCTGCACAAGCATGACGGTGCTTTGTGGGACGCCTGCCTGCACGACCATGCCTCCGAGGCGACGCGGGCGGAGCTGCTCGTGATCGAGGATGCGTGGGAGCACTGTGCAACCGCCGCGGAACATGGCGCCACCGCGTGGTGGATCGACGGCGACGACGATGTCGCAGCGCTCGTCGCGGCGCTGGACGGGATCGTTGCCGCCGGATGAGCGGCGT
>JBAXNN010000018.1:0-35744 GCA_037133755.1 Thermoleophilia bacterium | reverse complement strand
GGACATCACATCCGCGCGGTTGTGGCGTCCACCCTTCTGGCATGACCCCCAGCCGTGCGGCCTCGGCTAGTGGTGGACGCCACAACCGCGCGGATGTGATGTCCTCCCCCCGATTCGCCAACCGCTGATATCGTAGGAGGACGTTCCTGGCTGTCGGCGAACCCGTCGACACACCCTGGGGATGCGCCCGCTCTGGAATCAACTCGAGCGCGCGAACTGCTCGATAGGAGTTCCATGACCACCTCGTTCACCGATCTCGGTGTGCCTGCTGACCTTGCGGCCGTACTGGCGCGCAAGGGCATCGAGGCCCCGTTCCCGATCCAGGAATACACCATCCCCGACGCCCTCCAGGGCCTCGACGTCACCGGCCGTGCCCCCACGGGCTCGGGCAAGACCATCGCCTTCGGCCTCGCCGTCGCCGCGCAGGTCAAGCCCGCCAAGCCGAAGCGCCCGACAGCGCTGATCCTCGCCCCGACGCGCGAACTCGCCGAGCAGATCATGCGCGAGGTCGAGCCGCTGGCCGCAACGCGTGGCTTCAAGTGCGCTGCCGTGTACGGCGGCACCGGTTACGGCGCGCAGCAGAGTGCGCTGCGCCGCGGTGTCGAAATTCTCGTCGCGTGCCCCGGCCGCCTCGAGGACCTGATCCAGCGCCGCGACGTCGACCTTTCTGACGTCCACATCGTCGTGCTCGATGAGGCCGACCGCATGGCCGACATGGGCTTCCTGCCCGTCGTCCGCCGCCTCTTCGATCAGGTTCAGCCGAACCGCCAGACGCTGCTCTTCTCCGCCACGCTCGACGGCGAGGTCGAGAAGGTCGCCCGCGAGTACCAGAACAACCCGGTCCGCCATGAGGCGGTCGCCGAGGAGCGTTCGGTCGGCAACGTCACGCACTACTTCTGGAAGGTCAAGCCGGACGATCGCGTCGACCTGCTCGTCGACCTCGTTCTGCGCACCGGCACAGTAATCGCGTTTTGCCGCACCCGGCACGGCGTCGATCGTCTCGCCAAGAAGCTCAACGCGGCGGGCGTTGGCGCGGCCAACCTGCACGGTGGCCGTTCGCAGTCGCAGCGTGACCGTGCCTTGCACGCCTTCACGAAGGGCCGCATGCCGGTCCTCTGCGCCACCGACGTCGCCGCTCGCGGTATCCACGTCGATGACGTGTCGTGCGTCGTGCACTTCGACCCGCCGGCGGACAAAGCCGATTACGTCCACCGCTCGGGTCGCACCGGCCGTGCCGGCGAGGACGGCCTCGTCGTCAGCTTCGTCGGCAAGCAGGACGAGCATCCCGTCCGCAAGCTGCTGAGCCAGCTCAAGCTCGACGCGCAGATCACGCCCGTCGACCTCGACCTCCTCGGCGACATCAAGCCCGTTCGCGTCGACGCAAAGCGCCCGCCGGTCGACACCGAGCGCGTCGAGGCAGTCGCCAAGCACGAGCTCAAGACCGAGAAGCGGCACGAGGAGCGCACGTCGCACCACGGCGATAAGCCGCGTCGCGACGATCGTCCGCGCAGTGGTGATCGCCCGTCCTACGGCGACAAGTCGCAGCGTGATGACCGTCCGCGTAGCGGTGATCGCCCGTCGCACGGCGATAAGCCGCACCATGGCGATAAGGTCGAGGCCCGCGGCGAGAGCACGAGCCGCGAGCACCATAAGCATCAGCAGTCGAACCGCTCGGTGCACACGAACGGTACGCCGGCACCCAAGCCCGGCAAGCCGACCCCGGGCAAGGCCGCGGCCGCGAAGCTGCGGCACAAGCGCCGCAAGCGCGCGGTCGGCGCCTAGTCCTTGAGGGAATCATCGGTGGGGGTGGTGTCGCTGGACTTCTCCAGCGGCACCACCGACCCATTGCGCTGGCGGCCGAGATTACTGACGATCAGCGCGAGCACGGTGACCAGATAGAGCTGGCCCAACAGACCCTCGGCGACGGCCGCGAAGCGCCCCGCGGTGAACGCCGGGGTGAAGTCGCCGTAGCCGACGGTCGCGAGCGTGATGTACGAGAAATACAGAAAGACCGTGGTCGGCTGATCTGGGCCCTGGGCAAAGAACGCCTCGCCCGCCGCGGCGCTGAACGCCATGTAGACGTAGGCGAAGAAGAGCCCGAGCATCAGATAGACCGTGACGGCGTTGACAACCACGCGTCCGTTGATAACCGGTGCCTTCGCGACGCGACCGAAGATGCGCACGATCACGCCGAGCGTGAGTGCGGCACTGAAGGCCATCAGGACAAACCGGCCCGAGTCCACGCCGACGAGGCGTGCGAGCAGGCCTGAGACCACGACGATGCCGACGACGAGGAACGGTGCCGTGATGTACGCGATGCGACGCAGTTGTGGTTGGCGGATGTGCGCCACGACCGCGATCTGGAAGAGCGCGCTCTGCAGGAGCAGCGCGATCAGGGCCGCGACGATCGACTTGTTGCCGAGGGCGATGCAGATAAACGCCGCGAGCGAGATGACCGGCGCGACCAGGATGTGATTCTCGCTCGTAAGGTCGAGCCAGCGTCGCCCGAAGCGCTCGCGTTGCTGGTCGTGGTGCGACGGCGTAGCCGGCTGCTCGGTCATGCCTGCTCTGCCTTGCCCCGCGGTCCGAACATCCGCACCGTCTCGGCGTCATCGCCGGCGGGAATCGTGGTGATGCCCAGCATTCGGTCGATCAGCATGTTCTGGAAGCGGTGGCACGACTCCTCGAAGCGGTAACACATGCGACCGCCCTCGTAGGCGGGGTTGCGGAGGCCGTCCTGGACGCGCTCGACGATGTCGATGTCTTCCTGGTTGACCTCGTCCCAGAACGCCATCAGCGAATCGATCTCTGCTTCGGGATCGGCGCTCGCGGCGATCGAATCGGGGTGCGTGAGGAGATAGACGACCTCAGCGGTCTGCCCGACGCCGTCCGGACGCGCCAGCAAAAGCACCACGTGGTTCGCCATCACGTTGATCGCGATGTTGGGGAACAGCCAGATGAAACGCGCGGCTTCGGCATCCTGGCCCTCGACGAACGTGACGGGCGGCAGGCCCTGCCAGCCGCCGTTCTCGGTGTTCGCTGCGATTGGCCACGTGCAGAAGCCGACGTACTTGCCCGCGCCCTGCCAGCGGTAGTGATCATCCATCGGTGAGACCTTGACCAGCGCGGGGTGCACCCACGGCAGGTGGTAGTACTCCATGAAGTTCTCGCCGATCAGCTTCCAGTCGGCCTTGATGTCGTACTCGACGCGGCGCTGCAGGCGGTACTCGCCGAGGCGATAGCCGGCGAGGCGCTCGGTCAGATCGCCGAGCTCGTGCTCCAGCTCGGGCGTTGCGGGATCGAGGCAGACGAAGACGAGGAAGTTCCACTCGGCGACGCGCACCGGGTGCAGGCCCATCTCGTCCTTGTCGAACGCCTTGACGTCGGCCATGTCGAAGGCCACGCGAGCCTCGACGGGCACGTCACTCTCGGGCGTAAAGAGCGGCGTACCGAGGCAGTCGCCGTTGAGGTCGTACGCCCACGCGTGGTACGGGCACGAGAAGAAGCGCTTGACGTGCCCCGAGCCTTCGCACAGGCGCGCACCGCGGTGGCGGCACACGTTGTGGTGGGCGCGCAGCTCGCCCTCAGCGTTGCGCGCGACGATAATCGAGCGGCCTGCGACTTCGACGACGAGGAAATCGCCCGGCTCGCGCACCTCGTCGGTCACGCAGACCGGCACCCAGCTCTTGGCGAAGACCTCCTGCTGCTCGACCTCGTGGAAGTCCTGCGTCGTGTACGCGTCGGGGATCAGCGTCCACGCGAAATCGACGGGAAGGCGCGTCTTGGCGTAGGTGTCCTCCTGGAGGAACGCCTCGCGGGGCAGGGGGCGCTGCATGCCCGGGATGGTACCGCTGCTGATCCGGCGGGGCGACCGGCGCCTCACGGGAGGGGATCGAGCAGCAGGAGTGCGAATCCCCGAGGCGGTAGGCTCCCGCGGTATGGAGTCCTTCATCGTCGATGCAGTCCGCACGCCCTTTGGCAAGAACCGTGGTGGGCTGAGCGCGATCCGTGTTGATGACCTCGCTGCGCTGCCGATCCGCGAGCTGATCGCACGCCATCCCGAGCTTGATCCGGCGCAGGTCGATGAAGTGCTGATGGGCGATACGAACCAGGCCGGCGAGGACAACCGCAACGTGGCCCGCATGGCGTTGCTGCTGGCCGGGCTACCCGTCACCGTGCCCGGCGTCACGGTCAATCGCCTTTGCGGCTCGGGCGGCGAGGCCGTCATCCAAGGCTCGCGCATGATCCGGTGCGGCGATGCCGAGGTCGTGATTGCCGGCGGCGTTGAGGGCATGAGCCGCTCGCCATTCATCCTGCAGAAGCCCGACGATGCGCTGCCGCGCGACATGAAGCTGCATTCGACCGCCGTTGGTTGGCGCATGGTCAACACCGCGATGCCCGAGGAGTGGCTGCTGTCGCTCGGCGCTGCCGCCGAGCAAACCGGTGTACGCCTTGGCATCACGCGCGAGCAGATGGACGCGTGGTCGGTGCGCAGCCACGCCCGTGCGCACGCTGCGTGGGAGGCGGGCCTCCACGACGACGTCGTGATGGAGGTCGCGGGCGTCAAGCGCGACGAGAGCATCCGCCCGAGCACCACGCTGGAAGGACTCGCCGAGCTCAAGCCGGCTTTCACTAAGGACGGCATCGTCACGGCGGGCAACTCGTCGCCGATCAACGACGGTGCGCTGGCAATGCTGGTGGCCAGTGAGCAGGCGTGCGGCGAGCGCGGCTGGGAGCCGCTCGCGCGCATCGGCCACAGCATCCACGTCGGCGTTGCCCCGCAGGAATTCGGCTACGCGCCCGTGCCCGCGATACGCGCGCTGCTGGCCAAGGCCGGGCTGACACCGGCCGACATCGACGTCTGGGAGCTGCAGGAGGCCTTCGCCGCCGTGCCGCTCGCCGTGCTGCACGAGTTCGAGGGCATCGACGAGGAAACGGTGAATGTTCATGGCGGGGCGATCGCGTACGGCCATCCGCTGGGGGCCTCGGCGCCCCGGCTGATCCTCGATTGCGTGCGCGAGCTGCACCGTCGTGGCGGCGGCACCGGCCTCGTCGCCGCCTGCATCGGCGTAGGCCAGGGCCAGGCCCTGCTCGTGCACGTCGGCTGATTTCCCTGCATAGCGCCAGAAAACGGCTAGCATCCCGGCACCATCTGTTGCCACGTCCCTGAAAGGGAACACCGCATGACTCGCAAGTACTCGCTCAAGGACGATCAGGTCCCGCGCCACTGGTACAACATCGCCGCCGATCTGCCGAGCATGCCGCCCCCGCCGCTGCATCCGGGCACCGGCCAGCCGATTGGCCCCGACGATCTTGCGCCGCTGTTCCCGATGGCGCTGATCGGCCAGGAGGTTTCGGCCGACCGCGAGATCGCGATTCCCGACCCGATCCGCGACGTCCTCGCCATGTGGCGCCCGACGCCGCTGCTGCGCGCCGAGAACCTCGAGGCCGCGCTCGGCACGGACTGCAAGATCTTCTACAAGTACGAAGGCACCTCGCCGGCCGGCTCGCACAAGCCGAACACCGCCATTCCGCAGGCTTGGTACAACAAACAGGAGGGCGTCAAGCGCATCGCCACGGAGACCGGCGCAGGCCAGTGGGGCTCGGCCCTGTCCTTCGCGGGCGCCCAGTTCGACCTCGAGGTCAAGGTCTACCAGGTGCGTGCGTCCTACGACGCCAAGCCGTTTCGCCGCTCGATGATCGAGACCTGGGGTGGCTCGATCGTGGCCAGCCCGTCGATGGACACGAACGCCGGCCGCGCGATCCTCGAGACCGATCCGAACTGCCCGGGCAGCCTCGGCATCGCGATCTCCGAGGCCGTCGAGGACGCCGCCACGCGCGATGACACCAAGTACGCGCTCGGCTCGGTGCTCAACCACGTGCTGCTGCACCAGACGATCATCGGCCAAGAGGCTCAGGAGCAGCTGAAGGAGGCCGGGGCGTACCCCGACGTCGTCGTCGGTTGTGTCGGCGGTGGTTCGAACTTCGCCGGCATCGCGTTCCCGTTCCTCGCCGACAAGATCGCCGGCAAGGACATCCGCGTCGTGGCCGTCGAGCCCGCCGCCTGCCCGACGCTGACGCGCGGCCACTACGGCTACGACTTCGGCGACACGGCGCAGCTGACGCCGCTGATGCCGATGCACACGCTCGGCCACGGCTTCATCCCCGACACGATCCACTCGGGCGGCCTGCGCTACCACGGCGCCGCGCCGATGGTTTCGCACCTGCTGAACCTCGGCCTGATCGAGGCCGTCGCGTATCCGCAGCGCGAGTGCTTCACCGAGGCCGTGCGCTTCGCCCGCACCGAGGGCATCATCCCGGCGCCCGAGCCGACCCACGCGATCCGTCAGGTCATCGCCGAGGTCGAGCGGGCCCGCGAGGAGGGCGTCTCCAAGACGATCCTGTTCAACCTCTGCGGCCACGGCAACTTCGACCTCGCCGCGTACGACGCGTTCTTCAGCGGCACGATGGAAGACATCGAGCTGCCGCAGTCGGCGCTCGACGACGCGGCGAAGAGCCTCGAGGGTCTGCCGGCGATCGCGTAGACGACGGGAAATCCTCCTGCTTGATCGCGTTTGACGATGCGAAGGCCTCGAGGTGGCTCGGTCGGAAACGACCGATTCACCTCGAGGTCATCGCGTCGCCTGGTTCCAACAGCATCGACGACCGCTGCCACTGCTTGCACGGATGATCCACAGAGGCGACGGGATCACCTCGAGGTGAATCGGTCGAACGGAACATTGCCGCCGCCGCAGGCGCCCGGCAATGTAAGGGTCACTCTTCAGCGAGACGTGCGCAGCACGGCTCCCCTGAAGACGTCACCCCACCGAGCCACCTCGAGGTGTTCCCGTCGTCACGACGGCCGCTTCGCCACGAGCAGCAAGTCCTCGCCGTCCTGCACGACCGTGCCGTCCTGCTTGGTGCACGTGACGGCCAACTTGACGAGTCCCTGGTCGGGCTTCGACTTCGACGCGCGGTTCTCGATCACCTTCCACTCGGTGACGATCGACTCGCCCGGGTACGTCGGCGCCTTGAAGTTTCTCGATTCGGAGAGGTAGGCGACGATCAGCAGCGCGTCCATCTCGGGGCACGGCGTGCCGGACGAGGCGCCGAGCACGAGCAGGCCATGCGCGATGCGCTGCTCGAACGGCGTGTTGGCGCGGACCCACTCGTCGTCCTTGTGCAGCGGGTTGTGGTCGCCGGACAGATCGCAGTAGTCCGCGATGTCCCGCGCGGTAATCGTGCGCGCCGCGGAGGTGAGGACCGTCCCCACGGGCAGGTCCTCGAGGAACAGGGTCTTCTCGTTGCTCATGGTGGGAGCGTACCCGGCGTGCCTGCGCCCGACTCGTAGGCGCATACGGGTGCGACCGCGGTACGGTGCGCGCGTGTCGGCGGCATCCTCCACCTCCTCGCGATCCAACTACGCAGTGCTTGGCTACGCGATGGTGCTCACCTCCGGGCTGTGCGCGGCGGCCAACGGCGTCTTCGCGAGCCTCGTGATCCACGCGGGTGTCGATCCGGCGGCCCTCGCCGCCACGCGCATCTACGGCGCGACGGCGATCCTGATCTGGCTGTTCCTGCCGCACGTACGCAAGCTGCGGCGGGCGCACATCTTGCCGCTGGCGCTGTTCGGCATCGTCGGACTCGTGCTCGGCCAGGGCGCGTACTTCCAGGCGATCTCGCACGCCGACGTCGCGCTCGTCCTGGTGATCATCTTCACGGCGCCGCTGGTCGTCGCCGTGTACGAGCGCATCCACCTCAAGGAGCAGCTGCCGCTCTACGCGTGGGGCGCGATCATCGTGGCGGTGGGTGGCGTCGCGCTCGCGATCCTGGGGCAGGGCGGCATGCCCGCGATCTCTCTCGTCGGGTTCATCTTCGCGCTGGTGGCGATGGCTGCCTACGCGCT
The DNA here is from genome assembly GCA_037133755.1 of Thermoleophilia bacterium. Taxonomy (GTDB): domain Bacteria; phylum Actinomycetota; class Thermoleophilia; order Gaiellales; family F1-60-MAGs149; genus F1-60-MAGs149. The sequence goes on along the minus strand of JBAXNN010000018.1, from coordinate 27,838 downwards.
GTCGGTGATCCTCGCCGCCCGCCTGCCGACCGAGTACCCGCCGCTGGCCCGCACGGGTGCCTGCATGGTGTTCGCCACGATCGTCTGGCTCTTCGTGGTGCCGCCGTGGACGCTTCCCTTTGACAAGCTCGGCGACACGACGACGTTCGACGGTCGCTTCGGCTTCTCGCTGCCGGTCTGGGTCGCGGTGCTGTTCGTCATTCTGGTCGGCTCGGTCGGCGTCTACGTGACGTGGGTCGGTGGCACGGCGCTCGTCGGCGCAGGCGCCTCCAGCATGGTCGGCATGATCGAGCCGGTCGCCGGCGCGATCCTGGCGTACGTCCTGCTCGGGCAGAACCTCGCGCCTACGCAGGCGATCGGGGTGGCCATCGCGGTGGTGGGCATCATCGTGGTCGAGCGCGCGCGCGTGCGAGCCTCGCGCGCGACGGAGTTCGATTCGCTCAACGAGTTCTGACCGACCCGTACTGCGGTACGGCGCGGAGTCAGGCACGATGACCGGCGTGATCTCCCGTCGCACTGGCTATCTGATGGTGATCGGTGGCTCAGCGCTGTTCGCCTCCACGGGCGTGATGAGCAAGGCCGCGATTGATGGTGGCGTCGCGCCCCTCGAGCTGGCCGCGTTCCGCTCGTACGGTGCTGCACTGATCCTGCTGCCGTTCCTGCTGCTCACGTTCCGCCGACTCACGCGCCTTGATCTCGTGCCCGTGCTGCTGTTCGCGCTGATTGGCATCGTCCTCGCGCAAGGCCTCTACTACCAGGCGATCTCGCGCATGGATATCGCCGTCGCGCTGGTGATCGTCTACACGGGGCCATTGCTCGTGGCCGCGTTCCAGCGTGTCTTCCACGGCGAGCGCCTCCCGGTGATCGCGTACGCGGCGATGTGCCTCGCGGTTGGCGGTATCGCGATCGCCGTGGTTGGCGGCTCGGGCGGCATTGGCGCAATCTCTGTGGTTGGGATCGTCTTCGCGGTGCTGACCGCGCTCTCGTTCGCCGGCCAGTCAATCCTCGGTGCGCGGCAGCCCGTCACGCTGCCACCGCTCGCGCGCACCGGCGCGGGCATGCTCGCTGCGGCCCTGATCTGGCTCCCGATCATCCCCGTCTGGCGATTGCCATTCGACATCCTCGGCGACGCGACGCAGCTGGCTGGACGTATCGACGTCTCGATTCCCGTCGGTGGTGCGGTGCTGTTCACGATCGTGCTCGGCAGCGTGATCCCCTACGCATTGGTGATCACCGGCATCACCCGCATTGGCGCTGGCGCCGGCAGCATGGCGGGGATGGCGGAACCGATCGTGGCGCCGCTGCTCGCATGGTTCGTGCTGGGTCAGGTGCTGGCACCGCTGCAAGTGCTCGGCATTGCGCTGACGATCGCCTGCGTCGCGGTGGTCGAGCGCCAGCGCTTCAAGCACGCTGGGGCAAACGAGATCCTGGTCGCCGAGCTGTGAGCACGTACCGCACCGGTGCCCTGCTCGTGCTTCTGGCGACGACCTTCTTCGCGCTCAACGGCATCGTCGCGCGCATCGCGATGGATGGGGGGCTTGCGCCCGTCAGCGTGGCCGCGGTGCGCACCGTCGGCGGCGCGATCTTCCTGCTCCCGTTCGTGCTCGTCGTCTGGCGCCGATTCACCCGGTCGATGCTCCTGCCGGTCGCCGCGTACGGGGCGGTCGGGATCTTCGCGTCGCAGGGTCTCTACTTCCAGACGCTCAGCTACCTCGACGTCGCGCTCGCCCTGGTGCTGTCGTACATCGCGCCGCTCCCCGTTGCGATCTACCAGCACGTTCGTCGTGGCGAGAAGCTGCCGGCGTACGCGTATGTCGTGATGGTGGTGGCGGTCGCTGGCGTCGCGCTGTCGGTGCTCGGCGATAGCGGCGGCATCGGTGCCGTCTCGGTGATCGGCGTCGCGTTCGGCATCGCCACGATGATCACGTTCGCGGCGATGATCCTCCTCAGCACCACGCAGCCGTCGGAGCTCGGCCCGATGGCGCGCGCCGGCGCGCCGATGGTCGTCGCCGCGGTCCTGTATCTGATCGTCGTGCCGCCCTGGACGTTCCCGTGGGGGAGGCTCGGCGACACCGTCGAGCTGGCGGGGCGCTTTCATCTCGAGGTACCGCTGTGGTCCACGCTGATCTGGGTCGTCGTGCTCGGCTCGGTCGTGCCGTTCGCGCTGATCCTCGCGGGCAACGCCCGGGTCGGCTCAGGTGCGGCCAGCATGCTCGGCATGTGGGAGCCCGTCGTTGGCTCGCTCGCGGCGTGGGTGATCCTCGGACAGGTGCTCGCGCCCCTGCAGGTCCTGGGCATCGTGATCACGGTGGTGGCCGTGGGGATCGTCGAGTACGCGCGCATGCGCTACGTCCATGGCGTGGACGTGCCGGACGTGCTGGCGCCGCTTGCAGACGGCGACCCCCGGTAGCGTTCCGCGTATGGGAAACGTCCTCACCTCGCTCCCCGTCGGCGAGCGCATCGGCATTGCCTTCTCCGGCGGCCTCGACACCTCGGCAGCCGTGGCGTGGATGCGCGACAAGGGCGGCGTCCCGTTCGCGTACACCGCGAACCTCGGCCAGTACGACGAGCCCGATCTCGATGACGTCCCGAGCCGTGCGCTGCAGTACGGCGCCGAGGGCGCGCGCCTCGTCGACTGCCGCCCCGAGCTCGTCCGCGAGGGCCTCGTCGCGCTGCAGTGCGGCGCGTTCCACATCAGCTCCGGTGGTCGCACGTACTTCAACACCACGCCGCTTGGTCGCGCTGTCACGGGCACGATGCTCGTGGCCGCCATGCGCGACGACGACGTCTCGATCTGGGGCGACGGCTCGACGTACAAGGGCAACGACATCGAGCGGTTCTACCGCTACGGCCTGCTCGTCAATCCGCTGCTGCGCATCTACAAGCCGTGGCTCGACCAGCAGTTCGTCGACGAGCTCGGCGGTCGCAAGGAGATGAGCGAGTGGCTCGTCGCCCACGACCTGCCGTACCGCGACAGCACCGAGAAGGCCTACTCGACCGACGCCAACATCTGGGGCGCGACGCACGAGGCCAAGACGCTTGAGTTCCTCTCGACCTCGATGGACATCGTCGATCCGATCATGGGCGTCGCCCACTGGGACGAGTCGGTCGCGATCGCGCCGGAGGAGGTGACGATCCGCTTCCACGAGGGGTGGCCCGTCGCCATCAACGGCGAGGAGTTTGCCGACCAGGTCGCGCTCGTGATGAAGGCCAACGAGATCGGCGGCCGTCACGGTCTCGGCATGTCGGACCAGATCGAGAACCGCATCATCGAGGCCAAGAGCCGCGGCATCTACGAGGCGCCGGGGATGGCGCTGCTCTTCCTCGCCTACGAGCGCCTCGTCAACGGCATCCACAACGAGGGCTCGATCGAGACGTACCGCACGCAGGGCCGCCAGCTCGGCCGCCTGCTCTACGAGGGCCGCTGGTTCGACCCGCAGGCGCTGATGCTGCGCGAGAGCCTGCAGCGCTGGATCGGCCGTGCCATTACCGGCGAGGTGACCGTGCGCCTGCGCCGCGGCGAGGACTACACCGTCCTGTCGACGGAGAGCCCGAACCTGACGTACCACCCGGAGCGCCTCAGCATGGAGAAGTCGGAGAGCGCCTTCGGGCCGCTCGACCGCATCGGCCAGCTGACGATGCGCAACCTCGACATCCAGGACTCGCGCGACAAGCTCGAGATCTACGCGGCGGCGGGCCTGCTCGACGTCTCGCAGCCGTCGATCTCTGGCCACCTCGGCCCGGCTGGCGTACACGTCGAGCCCGACCACGTCGTCGATGATCAGGAGCCGGGCTTCGACGCGATGATGGAGCAAGGCGTCGACTGACGTGCCTCGCGTCCGCTCGCTCGCGATCGCGGCGGGTGTGCTGCTCGGCCTGTTCGTCCTGCTGCTGATCGCCGTCGCGTCGTCGTGGAGCGTCGTGCTCGACCTCGATCACTCGCTCGGACACGCGGTCGTTGGCCGTCCCTCGTGGCTGGTTTCGCCGGCCGACTCGCTCGGGCTGGCTACGCGCGACCTCGGTACGGGTGCCGTCGTGGTGATCGCCGTCGCGCTGCTCTGGCGGCCGCACCGGCTGTGGGCGCAGTGGCTGATGTGGAGCGCCATCGTCGGCTTCGCCCTGCAGAACATCGTCAAGGAGCTGGTCGGCCGCGAGCGTCCGTCGTGGTCGGAGTCGGCCTTTCATCCGCTGACCGCGTCGTTCCCGTCGGGGCACGCGATGAGCGGCATCACGATGTGGATGGTGCTCGGCGTGATCCTGCTCGTGGCGCCCGTCGGTGGTCGTCTGCCCCGCATGGTCGGTGTCCTGGCGCTCGCGATCGGCGTGCTGATGGGCCCGAGTCGTCTCGTGCTCGGCGTGCACTGGCCGACCGACGTCCTCGGTGGCTGGCTACTCGGTGGCGCGGTCGTGTGTGGCTCTGCCGCCGCACTGCTCGCCCGCGCGCAGCGCGTCAGCTGACGCCGGCGAAGTCAGGGTGGACATGACAACCGCGGATCGCGAGTCGCCTTGGATCGAGCCGTTCGACGACCTGCGGACAGCGACTGGCGTCAGCTGACGCCAGCGAGACCGGGGCGGATCAGCTTGTCGGGCCGCTTGAGCCCCTGATCGTCGTACGCCGGCGGCGTCGTGTCGGCGAGCGGCGGCGCACCGTACGAGCGGGCGACCTGCTCCTCGGGCGGGCGGCCGTAGAGCGTGGTGCGCTGGTAGGCGTCGCGGCCGGCAGCCTCGATGATCGCGTCCATCCGCTCGGGCGGGCACTCCTGGCCGTGGGATGCGCCGGCGGCGCGCGAGATCGACTCGTCCATCAGCGTGCCGCCGAGGTCGTTGACGCCCGCGCCGAGCATCAGGCGCGCACCCTCGGGGCCGAGCTTCACCCATGACGTCTGGATGCTGGGGATCCACGGGTCGAGCGCCAGGCGCGCGGTGGCGTGCAGTGCGATCGTCTCGTCGAAGGTCGGGCCGTAGCGCGCCTTGCCCTTCAGCGCGATCGGCGCCTCCTCGGGCACGAACGGCAGCGGCACGAACTCGGTGAAGCCGCCCGTCTCGCGCTGCAGGTCTCGAATGCGGTGCAGGTGGCGCGCAACGTGGATCGGGCGTTCGACGTGGCCGAACATGATCGTCGCCGTCGTGCGCACGCCCACGGAGTGCGCGGTGCGCATCACCTCGAGCCACTGCTCGGTGTTGACCTTGTCGGGGCAGAGGACGGCGCGCACCTCGTCGTCGAGGATCTCGGCGGCGGTGCCGGGCATGCTGCCGAGCCCGGCCTCCTTCAGCTGGCGCAGATAGTCGGCGAGCGTCCACTGCATCGTCGCCGCGCCCTGCCAGACCTCGAGCGGCGAGAACGCGTGCACGTGGATCTCGGGCTGCGCGGCCTTCACGGCGCGCAGGACGTCGAGGTACCACTCGCCGGTGAAGCCCGGGTGGATGCCGCCCTGCAGACAGACCTCAGTGCCGCCGCGTTGCCACGCTTCGACCGAGCGCCGCGCGACCTCGTCGACGTCGAGCAGGTAGGCCGGACCGCGCAGGTTCTCGGCGAGGCGCCCCTTCGAGAACGCGCAGAAGCCGCACTTGAAGTAGCAGACGTTGGTGTAGTTGATGTTCCGGCAGACGACGTACGTGACGTCATCGCCGGCGCGCTCCCAGCGGCGCTGGTCGGCGAGCTCGACGAGGCGCGCGAGCTCGGGGCCACGCGCGGTCAGGAGTGCCTCGGTGTCCTCGAGCTCGAGCAGCTCCTCGCCCTCCGCGCGCTTGATGGCGCGCGCGAAGTCGCTCGAGATCGCGCCGAGCTGCGCGGGTGGGCCATCGCTCCAGGCGGCCGGGGGCGACTGCGAGATGCCGTTGACCCAGCCGTCGTGCGGGCGCGAGCGCAGTTGCCCGTCGGCCAGCTTGAGTGCGGCAGCAAGCGGCGCAGGCTCGGTCCACTCGGCGTTGATGAAGCGTGGGTACACGGTGAGGCGCGGCAGCAGCGTGTGGCCGGCCTCACTGGTGCGGGCCTCAAGCACCTCGAGCTCGGGCCACGGCGCCTCGGGGTTCACGTGATCAGGCGTGACGGGCGAGACGCCGCCCCAGTCGTTGATGCCCGCCTCGAGCAGGCGTGGGAAGTCGGCGTGCGCGAGGTTCGGCGGCGCCTGCAGGCTCACGTCGTCGGGCAGGATCAGCCGCGCCATGGCGAGCGTCCAGAGGTGCTCGTCGAGCGACGGCTCGGGCGCGTCGACCATCTTGGTGCCGGCCTTGGCGCGGAAGTTCTGGACGATCACCTCTTGCAGGTGGCCGTGCTCGGCGTGCAGCTCGCGCAGCGCGAGCAGTGCCTCGATCTGCTCGCGGCGGGTCTCGCCGATGCCGATCAGGATGCCCGATGTGGTCGGGATCTTGCACGCGCCCATGCGGCGCAGCGCGTCGAGGCGCACCGAGGGCTCCTTATCGGGCGAGCCGTAGTGCGGCATGCCCTTCTCGCTCAGTCGGGCGCTCGCCGTCTCGAGCATGATCCCCTGGCTCGGCGACCAGGCGCGCGTAGCCGCCAGCTCCGCGTCGCTCAGGATCCCGGGGTTGGCGTGGGGCAGCAAGCCCGTCTCGGTAAGCACGCGCTCCATGCAGTGCACGAGGTACGCGACGGTCGTCTCGAAGCCGAGCTCCGCCAGCTCGAGACGCGCCGCCTCGTACCGCAGCTCGGGCTTGTCGCCGAGGGTGAAGAGCGCCTCACGGCAACCGGCCGCGCGGCCCTGCTCGGCCAGCGCCACAACCTCGTCGGGCGTCAAGTACGAGCGCTCACCCTTTTTCGGTGGCTTCGTGAAGGTGCAGTAGTGGCAGACGTCGCGACACAGCATCGTCAGCGGGATGAAGACCTTCGGCGAGTACGTCACCACGACGCCGTAGGCGGCATCACGCCGGGCGCGCGCGTCAGCGCAGAGTCCCGCCAGATCCGGCGAGGGATCGTCGGCGAGCGCGAGAGCCTCGGCATCGGTCAGCACCCCGGAAGCCTAGCCCCGATGCCCTGCTGCGGCGGATGCGCTGCCGGGAAGGACGGAAAGCCCGGACGTGCGGTTCGTCATGGCGGTGGTGGTGCAGCCTACAGTCGCTGCACAGGTGTGCACACCTGACAGACACTTCAGGCAGAATGCGCGCATGTTGATCCGCCGCCTGCTCCTCGCCTCCGCCGTCGCCGGCCTCGTCGCCGTTCCCGCGGCGTCGGCCTCCCAGCCCACGCCGACGCCGGTCTGCACCGCGACGTCGTGCACCATCACCTTCCCGTACGTCGGCGACACCTACGCGTGGACGGTGCCGTCGAATCTTGCCGGTCCGATCACCTTCGACGTCTCGGGCGCCAAGGGCGGCACGCCCAGCGGAGCGCCGGGTGGCAGCGGCGCCCGTGTGCAGGCGCAGTATGCGCCGACGGCGGGTGAAGTGCTCACGATCACGCCCGGTGGCGCCGGAGGCTGGAGCGGCGGGTGGACGCCGGGTGGTGGCGGCTTCAACGGCGGCGCGTCCGGCTTCTACAGCTACTCGACTGCGGATGGTCCGCGCACCAACACCTTCGGTGGTGGTGGCGGTGGTGCCTCCGACGTCAGGAGTGGTGGTACCGCGCTGACCAACCGAATTCTCGTTGCGGCCGGTGGTGGTGGCGGGGGGTACGTCGAGGATTACCTGTGTTACGGGTGGTACTGCGATCCCGCTCGCTACTACGGCAACGGCGGCGATGGTGGTCGTCTCGGTGCCGACGGTACCGGCAGCGGCTACCCCGGTGCGGGTGCCACGCAGAGTGCCGGTGGTGCGGGCGGCCGCTTCACGAATTACAACGTCGGCGGCGCCGGCGCGCTCGGCCTCGGCGGCAGTGGTAACGGCGACGACTACTACGGCGGCGGTGGCGGCGGTGGCGGCGGCTACTACGGCGGCGGTGGCGGCACGTTTGGCGACAAGGGAGCCAGCGGCGGCGGTGGTGGCTCGTCGTGGGCCGCCTCGAATCTCTCGTCCGTGACGTACACCAGCGGCTATGGCACGGGCGACGGCTCCGTCGTCGCGACGTTCCCGATCTCGGCGGCGCCGATGCTGATGAAGGCCTCGCCCACCCCGATGGCGTTGATGGACGGCAGCACGTACGCCTACCGTTTCACCGCGACGGGCAGCCCCGCCCCAACGTTCACGGTTGCCTCGGGCGCGCTGCCCGCGGGTATGACACCCGACGCGACGACCGGCATGCTCTCTGGCACGCCGACGACGGCAGGCACTTCGACCTTCACCATCGCGGCCACGAACGCGCACGGCACCGCGACGAGCGGTCAGCTGCGCATCACCGCCGGCAACACGCCGATGTTCACGCGCATGACGGCGCCGCCGACGGCCGGGCTGCATATGCGGTACGGCTACACCTTCCGGACGATGGGAAGCCCGGCGGCGCGGATCACCCTCGCCAAGGGCAAGCTGCCGCCGGGCCTGACCCTCAAGGCTGGTGCCACGCCGGGCAACGCGATGCTCGTCGGCCGCCCCACGCGTGCCGGACGGTACTCGTTCACCCTCGCCGCCAAGAGCAGCGCCGGCTCCACGACTCAGCGCCTCACCCTGACGGTCCGGTCGACATGGTGATTACGGAGATCGGACCCAGCGGGCTGTAGGCGCAGCACGTCGAGTTGGGCCACGCCCGGATCCGCTAGGCGGGCGGCTCAGCTCCAGCGCGCTGCGATGCGTGGCCGGAGGTCGGCCTCGAAGCGGTCGATGAAGCCGATCTGGTCTGCGCCCGGGTAGTGGAAGACGAGGTTCGTGAACCCCATCTCCACATAGGTGGCAATGCGCTCGACGGCCTCGTCGGGATCGTTCGTGCAGATGAAGCGGCTCGTCGGATCAACCGACGGGTCCTTCGACAGGCGCTCGAGCTCGACCGGGTCCTCGACGCCGTGCTTCATCTCGGCCGGGAGGGCCAGCGGCGCCCAGAAGTCGCAGTCGCTCTTGGCCTGCTCGAGGTCGGGGTGGTACGAGAGCTTGATCTCCATCAAGAGGTCGAGGTCGGCGAGCGAACGGCCCGCCTTCTCAGCCCCCTCCTCAAGCGCCGGCAGCAGCTTCTCGGTATAGAGCTCCTTCGGCTTGCCCGAGGTGGTGATGAAGCCGTCGGCGGTGGCGCCGGCGTAGCGCGAGGCCATCGGTGCAGCCGCGGCGACGTAGATCGGCGGCGGCGCGTCGGGCAGGTCGTAGATCGTCGCGCTGCGCGTCGAGTAGTAGTCGCCCTCGAACGTCACGCGCTCCTCGCTCCACAGCTGGCGGATCAGCGCGAGCGATTCCTTGAGGCGCTTCAGGCGCTCCGGCCCCTCGGGCCACTCGATGCCGGTCGGCGGCACCTCGTTGAGCGACTCGCCCGAGCCGACGCCGAGGAAGATGCGGCCCGGCGCGAGGCACGCCAGCGTGGCGAAGCCCTGCGCGATCGTAGAGGGGTGGTGGCGGAAGGTCGGGGTGATGACGCTGGTGCCGATCGACGCGTGGCAGGTGCGCTCGATGAGCGCACCCATCCAGGCGAAGGAGAACGGCGAGTGGCCGCCCGTATGGCGGAAGGGCTGGAAGTGGTCCGAGATCGCGATCGTGTCCCAGCCCTTCGCGTCGGCGTGAACCGCGAACTCGAGGAGTTCCCGGGGAGCGAACTGCTCGCTCGATGCCTTGTAGCCGATCCGGATCACGGGTCTCCCTTCGCGTCCCCCGCGCGCGGGCAGACGTAGACTGCCGCTGGATGATAGCCCTGGTCCCGCTGAAGTCACTCGACGATGCCAAGTCGCGTCTCGGAGAAGTGCTCGATGCCGAGCAGCGGCACGCCCTTGCGCTGCAACTGCTCACGCGCGTGATTGATGCCTGCCAAGGCGCTGGGCTCGAGGTGGCGATCGTCTCGTCGGATCCGATGGCCTACATCGCGGCCCGTGAGCTCGGCACCGTGGTGGTCGACGACGGCGGCGAGGACCTGACCGGCAGCGTGCAGCGTGGCCTCGCGGCGTATCCCGATGCGACGACGATCGTGGTGATCGCGGCCGATCTCCCCTACATCGAGATCGCCGACGTGGAGGCATTGCTGCAGGCGGCTACGCCGTTGGCAATCGCGCCGTCGCCCGATGGTCGCACCAACGCCATCGCCGCGCGTCCGCCGAGCGCGTTTACGCCGTCCTATGGCGAGGGGTCTGCGGCGCGCCATGGCGGCACGCCTGTCGTGCGCCCGGGTCTGGCCCGCGATCTCGACACGCCCGCCGACCTGCAGGAGTTCGAGGCCGCGTGCAAGTAGCGCTGATCGCCGGCGGAGTGGGCGGGGCGCGCATGGCGCTCACGCTGCACGAGGCGCTCGCGCCCGGCGAGCTGACGGTGATCGGCAACGTCGGCGACGACTGCGAGCACTGGGGCCTGAGCATCTCGCCCGACCTCGACACCGTGCTCTACACGTTGACGGGCCGCATCGACCCGGTCAACGGCTGGGGCGTCGCGGGCGACACGCGCAACCTGATGGAGACCGCCATCGAGCTCGGTGAGGACGACTGGTTCATCCTCGGCGACAAGGACGTCGCGCTCCACGTGGCACGTACCCGGCGGCTGCGCGCGGGCGAGGCGTTGTCGTCGATCACCGCCGACGTAGCGCGCCGCTGGGACTGCGCCACGCAGCTCATGCCCGCGACCGACGATCGCCTGCGCACGTGGATCGCCACCGACGACGCCGAACTGCCGTTCCAGGAGTGGCTCGTACGCCGTCGCGCTGCTGATGCTGTCGCGGGCGTGCGCTTCGAGGGCATCGAGGCCGCAATGCCCGCACCCGGCGTGCTCGAGGCAATCGCCGAGGCCGACCGCATCGTGCTGGCGCCGTCGAACCCCTTCGTCTCGCTCGACCCGATCCTCGGCGTCGCCGGCATCCGCGATGCGGTGATCGCCCGCCGCGACGACGTGGTCGCCGTGTCGCCCGTGATCGGTGGTAAGGCAGTCAAGGGGCCGCTCGTCGAGATGCTCGACTCGATGGGGCATCGCCCCGACGCGATCGGCGTGGCGCGCTACCTGCAGCCGCTGGCCGGCGCGTACGTGCTCGATACACAGGACGCAGCGCTCGCCGACGAGCTCGACGCACTCGAGATGCGAGCGGTCGTGGTGCCGACGCTGATGAAGGACCCGGCCGTGCGCACGGGTCTCGCCGCCGCGGTGCTCGCATGATCCGGGTCGTTCCCCTCCCGCTCGCCGCGCGCATCGTCCCGGGGGACGACCTCGTCGCGCTCCTGCTCGGTGCCATCGCCGACGCGGGAGAGGCGCTGGCCGATGGCGACGTGCTCGTCGTCGCGCAGAAGCCGGTCTCGAAAGCCGAGGGCCGCATCGTCGATCTCGCCGACGTCGAGCCATCGCCCGAGGCGATTGAGCGCGCCGCCGATGGCGGCGATCCGCGTGTCGTCGAGGTGATCCTGCGCGAGTCGGCCGAGGTCGTACGCAGCCGGGGGGCGTTCATCATCGGCCGCACGGCCCAAGGGCACGTGCTCGGTTCGGCCGGCGTCGACCGCTCCAACCAAGACGCAGCCGATCATGTGACGCTGCTGCCGGTCGATCCCGACGCCTCGGCGCGCGGGTTGCGCGACGCCATTCGTGAGGCGACAGGTACCGACGTCGCGATCGTCATCAGTGACTCGATCGGGCGTCCCTTCCGCCGCGGCACCGTCGGCGTCGCGCTCGGCGCGGCGGGCTTCGCCACGGTCGTCGAGCACGCGGGCCGCGTCGACGACACAGGGCGGGAGTTCCACTCCACGCAGGTGCACATGGGCGACCAGCTCGCCAGTGCCGCCGAGCTCGCCCTCGGCCCGAGCGGCGGCGTCCCCGCCGTGCTCATCCGCGGCGTGGTGCTCGAGGCTGGCGCTGAGGGCGCCACGGGTGGCATCATCGACCGCGACAAGGACCTCTTCGCATGACCCGACCCATCCGCATCGGCTACGAGGCCAGCCCCCAGGACGGCACGTTCGAGCGCATGCGCGCCTCGTGGATCGAGGCCGAGGCACTCGGTGCCGACGCCGTCTACAACGACGACCACTTCTTCCCGGTGGAGAGCGACCTCGACGGCCTGCACTTCGAGTGCTGGACGTCGCTGGCTGCGCTTGCCGAGGCGACGAGCCGCGTCGAGATCGGCGCGATGGTCACCTGTGTCTCGTACCGCAATCCGAACCTGCTGGCCGATATGGCTCGCACCGTCGACCACATCTCCGGCGGGCGGCTCGTGCTCGGGCTCGGCTCCGGCTGGTTCGAGCCCGACTACACGGCGTTCGGCTACGAGTTCGGCACCGCGATCACGCGTCTGCACGCCTTCCGCGATGCGCTGCCGGTGATCCGCGAGCGGATGGCGATCGGCAACCCACCGCCGGTGCACGGGAAGATCCCGATCATGATCGGCGGCGGCGGCGAGAAAGTGATGCTGCGCCTGGTCGCCGAGCACGCCGACATCTGGCATGGCTTCGGCACGCCCGACGAGATCCGTCACAAGTGCGGTGTGCTCGATGCGCACTGCGCCGCGATTGGCCGCGACCCCGCCGAGATCGAGCGCAGCATCATGTTCGAGGCGCACGAACTGGTCGAGGCCGACGATGCGCTGTTCGACGCCTACGTCGAGGCCGGAGCCACGTACTTCTTCTACTCGGGAGCTGGTCCCGACTACGACCTCGCTGGCCTACGGCAACTGCTCGACTGGCGCGCCCGCCGGATTGGTGCGAGCCGGTGACGCTGGATCGGCACGCCGAGCCACCCGACTAGGCTTTGCCGTATGCCGCTTTCCGAGAACACTCGCGCGCTGCTCGAGCAGCCGATCTTCGCCAGCCTCGCCACGATTGGGCCCGATGGGCACCCGCAGGTCACCGTCGTGTGGCTTCACGTGGAAGGCGACAAGGTTGTCTTCAACACCGCCGCCGGTCGTGCCAAGCACCGCAATATCGAGGCCGATCCGCGCGTGACGATCATGGCGCTCGACCCCGACAACGGGTATCGCTACGTCGAGCTGCGCGGCACCGCCTCGATGACGGAGGAGGGCGGCGATCAGGGCATCGACGATCTCTCCATGAAGTACCTCGGCAAGCCGTACCCGTTCCGCCGTGAGGGCGAGACGCGCGTGCAGATCGAGATGGACATCAACTCCGAACACTGGATGGGCTGAGACATGGCACGAGCGATTCGCATCGGATACCAGGCACGACCGCAGCACGGCTCCTACGACGCCATGCGCGCGTCGTGGATCGAGGCCGAGGAGCTCGGTGTCGACGCGATCTATAACTGGGATCACTTCTACCCGCTCTACGACGATCCGGACGGCCCGCACTTCGAGTGCTGGACGCTGATCGCCGCACTGGCGGAGGCCACGAGCCGCGTCGAGGTTGGCGCGCTCGTCACGTGCATGTCGTACCGCAACCCGAACCTGCTGGCCGACATGGCCCGCACGGTCGACCACATCTCGAACGGGCGCCTGACGCTCGGCATCGGCTCGGGCTGGTTCGAGAAGGACTACACCGAGTTCGGCTACGAGTTCGGCACCGCGATCACACGACTGCACGCCTTCCGCGACGCCATCCCGGTGATCAAGGACCGCATGGCGATTGGCAACCCGCCGCCGGTGCGCGGCAAGATCCCGATCATGATCGGCGGCGGCGGCGAGAAGGTCATGCTCAAGCTGGTCGCCCAGCACGCCGACATCTGGCACGGCTTCGGCTCGCCCGACGAGATTCGCCACAAGTGCGAGGTGCTCGACGCGCATTGCGCCACGGTCGGTCGCGACCCGGCTGAGATCGAGCGCAGCATCATGCTCAACGCCGAGGAGATTCCGGCCGATGCAGGTGAGCTGAACGAGATGCTCGAGCAGTTCATCGACGCTGGCGCCACGTTCTTCATCTACGGCGCTTCCGGACCTGAATGGCCGCTCGACGGGCTCAAGACGCTGCTCGAATGGCGCGCGGGGCGCTAGCGATGAGCGCGCGCTGTGCCGTGATCACCGGTGGAGCCGGCGGGATCGGCGCAGCCACGGCCGAGCGCCTGGCTGCGAAGGGCTTCGCCGTACTTGTGGTCGATCGTGACCTCGAGGCGGCCGAGGCCGTCGCGCATCGGCTCGGCCAGCCGTCGTCGGCGTGTGCCGCCGATGTCTCGAACGAGGACGACGTGAAGGGGTACGTCGCCGCGGCGATCGAGCGCTACGGCCGCATCGACGCGTTCTTCAACAACGCGGGCATCGAAGGTGCGATCGCAAGCGTGGAGGACTACCCGACGGAGACGTTCGACCAGGTGCTGGCGGTCAATCTGCGCGGTGCCTTCCTCGGGCTCAAGCACGTCGTGCCCATCATGCGCACGCAGGGCGAGGGCGCGATCCTCAACACCGCCTCGCAGGCGGGTGTCCGCGGCGTGCCGGGGCTGAGCGCCTACGTCGCCTCGAAGCACGCTGTGGTGGGCCTGTCGCAGGGGGTCGCCCTCGAGGTCGCGGCCGCGGGTATCCGCGTCAACTGCCTCTGCCCGGGACCGACGAACACGCGGATGATGGATGACATCTCCGACGCGGTGCGCGCGGCCGGCGGTGATCCGGCGAGCTTCGTCGACCGCATGCCTGTGGGGCGTTTCGGCGAGCCTGGCGAGATCGCCGACGTCGCCGCGTGGGCGCTGTCGGAGGCGCCGCCGTTTATGACCGGTGCAGTGCTGACGGTCGACGGCGCAATGACCACGCCGTAGCGCAGTCGATGGGGTAGGCTCCGCCGGACTCGCCCGTCCGCTGCTTGTCGGGCCGTATGTACCGAGAATTTGGAGACCACCGCATGAAGGCCGCAGTCTGCCGCGCGTTCAACGAACCGCTTGTGATCGAGGAGCTCACGCTCGAGGCGCCCCAGGCGGGCGAGCTCGTCGTCGACGTGAAGGCCTGCGCGATCTGCCACTCCGACATCACGTACATCGACGGTGGCTGGGGCGGTGCCCTGCCGGCGCTGTACGGCCATGAGGCTGCCGGCATCGTCAGCGCCGTCGGCCCCGAGACGCCGGGCGTGCAGGTCGGCGACCACGTCGTCGTCACGCTGATCCGCGCCTGCGGCCAGTGCTTCTATTGCTCGCGTGGCGATCGCGT
Source organism: Thermoleophilia bacterium (assembly GCA_037133755.1). GTDB lineage: Bacteria > Actinomycetota > Thermoleophilia > Gaiellales > F1-60-MAGs149 > F1-60-MAGs149. The sequence continues at coordinate 12,777 of JBAXNN010000018.1, read as the reverse complement.
GATGTGCGAGACCACGCTGCCGCTGTCCACGCGCGAGCCCATCAAGGACGCCTCGGGCGCTCCCGTCGCGCAGATGATGAACGTCGGCTCCTTCGCCGAGCAGGTGCTCGTGCATCACTCGCAGATCGCGGTGATGCCGAAGGACGTCAGCTTCTCCGTTGCGTCGCTGCTCGGCTGTGGCGTGATCACCGGCGTCGGCGCCGCGATCAACACGACGAAGATCAAGCCCGGCGAGTCGGTCGTCGTGATCGGCACCGGGGGCGTCGGCCTCAACTGCATCCAGGGCGCCGCGCTGTCCGGCGCCAACCCGCTGATCGCCGTCGACGTGAACGACGCCAAGCTCGAGGCCTCGAAGGAGTTCGGTGCCACGCACGGCATCAACTCGAAGACGCAGGACGTCGCCGCCGAGGTGAAGGCGCTGACGAACGGCCGCATGGCCGACCACGTGCTCGTCTCCGTCGGCGTCGGCCCGGCGATCGAGCAGGGCATCGGCCTGATGGGCAAGGGCGCTGAGACCGTCATCGTCGGCATGCCGCCGAGCGGCGTCACGACGACGTTCGACCCCTCCTGGATCGCGGCAGACTCGCAGCGCATCATCGGCAGCAAGATGGGCTCGGCCCAGACGCCCGCCGACATCCCGCAGCTGGTCGGCCTCTACCGCGGCGGCCGGCTCAAGCTCGACGAGCTGGTCACCAAGGAGTACCCGCTCGAGGAGATCAACGAGGCCATCGCCGCCGTCAAGCGCGGCGAGGCGCTGCGCAACGTGGTGGTGTTCTGATGAAGGTCGCCTCCTGGGAGACGTTCGTCGTCGGCAATCCCCCGCCGAGCGAGGGTGGCAACTACTTCATCTTCGTCAAGATCGTCACCGACGACGGGATCGTCGGCTACGGCGAGTGCTACGTCGCGACGTTCGGCCCCGACGTGATCGTCAAGTGCATCGACGACATGATGGAGCGACGCATCGTTGGGATGGACCCGCACCGCATCGAGACGATGTTCCGCGAGGTCTACGGCGCCGGCTTCCAGTTCCGCCCCGACACGACGGTGATGGGTGTTTTCAGCGGCATCGAGATGGCGCTGTGGGACATCATCGGCAAGTCGGCGGGCAAGCCCGTCTACGACCTGCTCGGTGGCAAGGTGCGCGAGCGGCTGCGCGCGTACACGTACCTCTACGAGGAGACCGGCGACCCGGTCGACGTGTACCACGACCCGGATCTCTCGACGCAGCGCGCGGTCGAGAACGTCGAGCGCGGCTTCACCGCCGTCAAGTTCGACCCGGCCGGCCGCTACTCGTCGCTCGACCCGCGTAACCCGTCGGTCGAGGCCCTCGAGCGCTGCGAGCGGTTCGTCAAGCAGATCCGTGAGGCCGTCGGTCCCGGCGTCGACATGCTGTTTGGCACGCACGGGCAGTTCACGACCAGCGGCGCGATCCGCATGGCCAAGCGCCTCGAGAAGTACGAGCCGCTCTGGTTCGAGGAGCCCACGCCGCCGGACATGCCGGAGGAGATGGCGCGTGTCGCACACGCCACGTCGATTCCGATCGCCACGGGCGAGCGCCTCACGACGAAGTACGAGTTCGCGCGCGTGCTGCGCACCGGTGCTGCCTCGATTCTGCAGATGAATCTTGGCCGCGTCGGCGGCATCCTCGAGGCGAAGAAGATCGCGGGCATGGCCGAGACGCACTACGCGCAGATCGCGCCGCATCTTTACTGCGGCCCGCTCGTCGGCGCTGCCAACGTCCAGATCGGTGCTTGCTCGCCGAACTTCCTGATCACGGAGAGCATCCGCGACTGGGGCGGCTTCCACGGCGAGATCCTTAAGACCAAGATGGGCTTCGAGGACGGCCACGTGATCATCCCGACGGCCCCGGGCCTCGGCGTCGAGCTCGACGAGGACGTCGCGCGTGCCAACCCGTATACCGGCAGTGCCTTGCATCTCAACCCCGTCTACGGAGAACTTGAAGAGGAGCACTACCCGTGAAGCTCGCGTACATCGGCCTCGGCAACCTTGGCGAGCACATCGCCATGAACCTCTTGAAGGCGGGCCACGAGATCGCGGTCTTCGATCTCAACGAGGAGTCGGGCAAGGCGCTGGTCGCTGCCGGTGCCCGCTGGGCGAGCAGCGCGGCCGATGCCGTCACGGGCGTCGACGCGGCCTTCACGTGCCTGCCGTCGACGAAGGCGATCGAGGCGGTCTTCGCCGAGATCATCCCGGCGATGCCGCAGGGCTCCACGTGGATCGACAACTCGACGAACGACTACGACCTCGTCGTCGAGCTCGGCGAGCGCGCCGAGGCGGCCGGCATCCGCGCCATCGAGGCGCCCGTCACCGGTGGCGTACACCTCGCCAAGAGTGGCGAGATCACCGTCATCATCGGTGGGTCTGAGGAAGTAGTGCAGCGCCACATGGAGCTGTTCCAGGTGATCGGCAACCGCACCTTTCACGTCGGTGTCGTCGGCCAGGCCTCGAAGATCAAGGCGATCACGAACATGCTCGCCTTCATCCATCTCGTCGCGGACGGTGAGGCGCTCATGCTCGCCAAGAAGGGCGGCCTCGACCTCAAGACCGCGTGGGAGGTGATCCAGGCCTCGAGCGGCAACTCGTTCGTGCACGAGACGGAGGGCCAGCTGGTTCTCAACGGCTCGTATCAGATCGATTTCAACTTCGACCTCGCGCTCAAGGACCTCGGCTTCATCGACCAGATGAGCCGCGAGTACAACGTGCCCGTCGAGCTCGCAAGCCTGGTGCGCCAGACGTACATCCGCGGCAAGGCGCAGTACGGCGGCGACGCCGAGAGCCCGATGATCGTCAAGCTCCTCGAGGACGCCTGCAAGACGGATCTGCGCGCGGACGGATTCCCCGCGCATCTCGAGGCGTAAAGCGCTCCACGGTCGGGTCGTCAATCGGCGCGCTCCGCTCCGGCCGCAGGCCTGCGTCAGCGGCCGGGGCGCACTGCGACGGCGCGCTTGGCAACCGCCCGCTGGTTGTTCTCGCCGATTGCCTCGACGGTCATCAGCCAGCGTCCAGGGCGCACGTTACGTCCCTTGACGCGGGCACTGAGGTGCACGCGGTTGGCGCCGGCGTCGGCACCCGCGCGCCCAGCGGGGATCGTGTAGACGTACCGCTGCTTGGGGTTCTTCTCGAGCACGAACGTCATGCGCACGCGCGCGCTGCGCGACAGCCGGTAGCGGACGATGGCGCCCTGTCCAGGGATCACCGTTGCGCGCGAGATCGATAGGTTCGAGAGCACGAGCGGCGCCGGGACATCACCGTTCGGACCCGGCGGGTTCGGCCCGGGCACGGGAGTCACGAACGGCACGTCGGGCGTCGGAGTGGGAGCGGGCGGCGTGGGGTCCGGCGCGGGCGGCGTGGGATCGGGCTCTGGGATCTTCGCGAAGACCGCCGTCGCGACCAGTTCGCCATTGACCGTCAGCGAGCAGGAGGCGACGGTACCTGAGCAGGCGCCATCCCAACGGACGAACGCGGAGCCGTCGGCCGGAACCGCGGTGAGTGTCATGGTCACGCCGCGCCATGCAGACGTCGAGCAGACCGACGAACACGCATCAGCGAGCAGGGAGGAGCGGACGGTCCCGCTGCCGCCGGCAACGCCGAACGTGACCGTGCGCCGACCGCTCGGAGCGGGGGCGAACGTGGCCATCACGGTCTGCGCGCCGTTCATGGTGACGAGGCAGTCGTCGTCGGTGCCGGTGCACCCACCCGACCAGCCGGTGAAGACCGTGCCGGGGTTCGGAGTCGCGACCAACTGCACCTTCGCGCCGTCGGGATAGGTGCCGACGCAGTCGAGGCCTTTGCCGCACAGGAGACCACCAGGTGTGGCATCGACCAGCCCGCCGCCGCGTCCGGCGATGCGCACGGTGAGCCGGCGCGGCTCGGGGGCGATCTGGACCTGCGAGATCTGGCTGGTGGTCTGGGAGCCGGTGGCGACGTAGGCGTGTACGCCGCCCGCGTCGACGACGAGCGCACCGCCGTTTCCGACGATCGATGTGGACGGCAGGAGTCGAAGGGGCGATGACCCGAGCCGCCACACCATCGTCGTCGGGGAGAGGACGCCGGTGGCAGCGCCCGCGTAGACGAGCTCGCTACCGTCCGGGGCTATCCCGAGTCCGCCCTTCACCGCCGACCAGTTGTTGCCGACAGTGTTCGAGGTCCCTGCGCCGCGTCGGGCGGCGAGGTCGACCTTGGCGACGCCCTGGCCGCCGATCTGCGACAGGTAGGCGAGCGCGCCGTCCGGGCTCGTCACGATCGCCATTGCCGGCATGCCTCCGGGGATCGCGATGTCGCCCTCGTCCGGGCCCAGCGTGACCGTGTCGTAGGTCGTGATCGCCGGTGCGGCTCCGCTGGCTCCGATCGCGCTGTGCGCGATGATCAGGCGCGTCCCGTCTGGACTGATCGCGATGGCGTCGGCCCTGCGGCCCCCGTCAAGGCTGCCGGAGTCGACCACGCGGCGGGTGGTGAGATCGACCGTCACCAGGCTCGCCGGCTCCGTGTTCGTGATGATGTACAGGCGAGGGGCCTTCTTCGCCGCCGGTGGCGTGATGACGGCATCAACCGCGGATCCGTAGGCCTCGCTGAGCACGATGTCGGAGCCCATTCGAGCCGGACGCGATGGGTCGATTGCGGCGATGCGGATTGGGAAGCTACTGCTGACCGCCCACGCGCCGTAGGCGGGCGCCTCCGTGGTCGTGCTGCGCACGGCAACGACGCTGGACCACGCGTCGCCGAGGGCAACGCTTCCGATCAGCGTCGCGTTTGCGCCGACCGATGTCACGACCGCCCTGCCGCTGGCGTTCGTGCGGCCGCTGACCGCGATCGAGCCGTCCGGGACGAGCGTAATCGGCGACGGGTTCAACGGGTTGAGTCCGCCGGGCATTTCGACGCCCCACGTCACGCGTGGGAGGTCAGCCGCTGCCGCCGGTCCAACCACGGCCGCCAGAAGGAGGACGCCGACCAGGGCGCCGCGGGTGAGACGGCGCACGGGGGCGATCACGAGATCACGAACATCCCCGGCGACGGCGTCGTCACCGAGGGTAGGAGTGCGATCACCTTCGGCGTGATGGGGCCGCTGCCGTCGCGGTCGAAGGACAAGAGCCGCGTGGTCGTGTTCCAAAGCAGGGTGCCAACAGGGCTTGTCGCCTGCGGCTGCGTGCCGCCGACCAGCGTGAAGCGCATTCGGAGGTCGCGGACCGTGCCGCCGAAGACGTCGGCGGAAAGCACGATCACGTCACCCTCGGCTGCATCGAAGTCGGTGATGCGATGGGCAACCGCGTCGACCGGCAGCAGGTTGCCCCGCGCGGCGGCCGGCGTTCCGGTCGGGCGGAAGCGGTCGGCATCCGCGCCACCGGTGACGGTGTCGAAGGCATCGCTGCCGAGGATGAGCAGGTCGGTGCCGGGGCCGCCGTCGATCCGATCGGCGCCCGGCCCGCCGGACAGCCGGTTGCCCGCGCTATTGCCGATGATCGTCTGCGTGCCGAAGCCGGTCGTCATCGCGAGCGGCTGGTTTCCCTCGAGGATCACCCGCTCGACATCCTGGATGCCCGTGACGCAGCGACTCGTGCGCACGGTGTCCAGCGGGTCGCCTGCCGTCTCGAAGACCTCGGCGCAGCCGCCACCGGGCCCGAAGACATAGGTGTCGTTGCCCTGGCCGCCGGCGAAGACGATGTCGGAGAGGTTGCCCCGGCCCTCGAGGTGGTCACGGCCGGCATCGCCGTGGACAGTCCCGGCCGCGTTGGTCACGGTGATGCGGTCAGTCCCCGTGCCGCCGTTGATCTGGCCGTTGCCCTCGCCCTGGATGATGCGGTCTGCGCCCGGCCCACCGGAGAGGATGAATTGGCCGGTGCCGCCATGGATGAGATCGTCGCCGGTGCCGCCATAGAGGAGGTCGTAGCCGCCTTCGCCATAGATCCGGTCGCTGCCGGCGGACGGCTCGGCAATGTCGATCACGCCGCCACCGAACGTGATCACGTCACCACCCTTCGTGCCAACGACGTTCTCCGCCAGCGCGGTGGCGGGGGAGTCGTAGGTGGCGCCGGCGTTGCTCCCGCGGGCCGCAGGGCCGTCCGCGAGGTCGATGTAGGTACCGCCTGTCGCGCTCGTCGTACCGTCACTATCCACCGGCCCGCAGACGTCGACGGTGGCGCGCGGCGTGGCGGCGGCCAGACGAACGTTGGCCGTGCTGCGCGCGGCCGGGTAAGGCGCGGTGAAGACGCAGCTGGTCAGCGACATCGCCTCGATGAGCACACCCTTGGGCTTACCGTTCTCGTCGTACGCCTGGGAGCCATCGGGATTGAGCACGGGAACCGTGTCCTGTGCGTCCGAAGCCATCGAGCCGACCCCCTCGCCCTTGAAGCCCGCCTGCGAGGCGAAGCCGGCGGGGAAGCCGGGACAGTCCCGCGAGCCGATGTAGAAGTTGGGGATTGAGTCGAGGAATCCGGCCTCCGCCGCGCTCAGCTTGGTGCGGTCTCCACCGCGGTCGATGAAGCGCTTGCCGAACTCCATGATGCTGCCCGTCACGGTCTCGTCGCCGACGACGGTGGCGAGGCACGACTGGGACTTCGACACGGACATGCCGGTCGCGAGTGCGGCGGGGCTGGCGACTGGCTCGCGCTTGCCGTCCACGCCCCAGAGGACGTCGGCACGGAAGCGGTAGTCGGTGCCGAACGTAGACTTGTATACCCGCAGCACGGTCGTCTTGCCCGGCTGCGCGTTGGTTGACACCGACACTGCGGTGTCCTTCGAGGTGTTCGACGTGAAGCCGGTCGTGTTGCCGAAGGTGCCCGACGCACTGAACTCCGTGGAGACCTCCTGTGAGATTTCCTGCTCTGCCTTCGCGAAGAAGGGCACCTTGAACTCAGCAGTGATCTTGTGCCCCCACTTGTACCCGATCTTGCCGCCGTAGGTCCGGGACACCGAGTCGGTGGTCGAATCGGAGCGGCCGTAAAGCGTGTGCGATGTGACGCCGATCGGCGAGGATGCGGGTCCGGTCGGCGGTACGGAGACCTCCTGCTTCCCCACTTGGAGAAACGGCTCTCCTGATGAGACCACCTGCAGGACCTTGAACTTCGGCGGCGGCGTCGTTGGCACCGTCAGGTCGTTGACCGTGTATTCCGACGGCTTGGCGGCGTCCTGGCAGGCGGCCGGGATCTTCGAGGTCTGCCCCGGCACGTCGCGCATGCCCCACGCGCACATCAGGCGCGTGCCGGACAGGATCGAGAGCACCATCGAGGCGTCGCCGGAGCCCGGCGCGTTCGGGTCGGGGGCCGGCGGGTCGGACTGCCGTGTCGAGCGTGGCGCCATCACGTCGCCGCTCATCGTCGGGAAGACCGACGCAACGAAATTCCCGTTGACCCGCATCCGCGGCCAGTAGACGGCGCCACGCGGCGTGTTGCAGGCGCTGTCGCCGCGGACGGAGATCGTCAGGTTCGACACCTGTTGGCGACTGTTCATGTCGTTCTGGTCGAAGGACTGGACGACCGGGCACCACAGGCCGGCCTTGCTCGGCCGCGTCGACCACGTCTGCGGGAAGCCCGCGACCGAGAAGCAGTTGTTGCCGAAGGCTTTGTCATCGCAGTCGTCAGCGGTCTTCCAGTCGGACTTGCGGCCGAACCGGAACTGGAAGTCCGTGCCGCCCGCATTCGTCTGGCCTTCGAGCGCAGCCCAATCGGCAGACGGCGTCTCCTTGATCCAGAGGGCGACACCGCGCACGCCCCTGAAGTTCCCGGCACACGGCGAGCCGCTCTGCTTGACCTCGGTCCAGATCTTCTTGGATGTGCCGGGGTCGACGGCGTTTTGATCTTTGGAGCGGCCGAGATCCTGGTCGTACCAGCAGTCGCTGCCGCCGCTCGTAACGAGCGCGACCTTCGGATAGCCGTTGCCGACGCCCGTAGTCAGGTCGTTCTTGACCGTGATGTTGAGGTCGGATCCCGCGAACGCGACGGGGGCCGATAGCAGGACGGCGGCGAGGATGGCGCCGACGATGAGCACCCGGCGACGGAGCGCTCGCGGACGGGACGAAACGGATTGCACCGGGCGAACATAGCAGGGTTGACCCGTTTGTTCGGGACGGGATCGACGGCGCGGTGGTCCCACTCACCATCTGGCGGGGCACATGGCCCACGTGCAGATCGCCACCTGTCGAGTGACGACGGGACGCGGGCACACGACCTGAGTAACCTGATTGGAAGTATCAGGTCGTCGTTGATCCCGCCAATGGCATGGTCGGCGCCACATCGGCGACCATCGCCCAGGCCTACTGGCCGTTGTGTGGCGGCTTGCAGCGCGGTCTTGATACATCTGTCAGCATCTTTTCATGCGCCGAATATCTTTCCTCGCCGTTGCCCTCGCCTGCCTCTGCCTGCCGTCGCTCGCCGCCGCGAAGGGACAGCTGCTCTACTCGGTGACGAGCGGCGATCTCACCATCGCCAAGCACAGTGGTGCCGTGCACGTGAGCGTTCCGGCGAAGGCCAAGCTGTCGTGGTTCACCGATCGACCTGCACGCCGCGCGGGCACCGGCACCGCTGCCGATCTCGCCGCGGGCTGGGTCGCCAACGGCTTCGACAAGCGGCCGCCGAATGCCGCGCTGGTGACGACAAGCAAGGGCACCACGATGCAGACGATCGTGACACTGCGGAAGCCCGTGCTGAAGAACGGGCGCGTCTCGTTCACGTACCGCGTGGTCTCGGGTGGGAAGATGCTCGGCATGAGCACGACCGGCCGGCCGGCAGCGGGCTCCTACGTCGGTGAGCTGTTCGTCGACGACGGCACCACGCCGCCCTGTGCCAGCGGCATCACGCTGTCGTCCGCGGCCCTCGACTGCGTCGCGGCGCCCGGCATCTCCTACGCCGTGAGCGGGCCGCAGCCGCCGGCCGGGATGTCGGGGAGTGCGGCCGTCACGCTCTCGGCCTGCGGAACGAACGGCTCGGCCACCGCGTACGTCACCACGACGTCCGGGTCGAACGGCGATGTATCCACCGGCTCGGCCCAGCCCACCGACGTCTTGTCGTGCGCGCAGACCGCGCATGTCACGCTCGGTTCCGCCGGCACGAGCACCACGTGCCTCAACACGGGCAAGCGAATCCCGTACTGCATCGCGTACTCGTCGTCGCTGCAGATCACCGTCAGCAGTCCGATGCGCTTCATCGCGCCCAGCTGAGCCGCGCCGTGCGTTCAGGGGTCGCCCCCGATCAGGCCTCGTAGTTCTCCCTGACTCCCGCTCGCCGTCGCGCGCGATGGTGGTAGAGACCCGAGGAGGTTCGTGATGGACGCGATCGATGAGGCGCGCAAGAAGCTCGAGGACGCGGTTGAGGCCGTGCCGGCAGTAGCCGACAAGGCAGTCGATGCCACGAAGGACGTTGCGCAGGATGCTGCCGACGAAGCCGAGAAGCTGGTGGATGCTGCACGCGCGGCGGCACGCAAGGCGCTCGGGGACGACGAGGAGGACGACGCCGACCCAACCGACGCGCATCAGGAGGAGTACACCGTCCACGACGATGAGGACGATTAGGCCACAGGAATCCGGACCAACCATAGGATGGGAGAGCGCCCCCGCAGCCACGCTCAACTCTTCAGGAGGCCCCCATGGGACTGTTCGATTTTGCGCGCGAGAAGCTGACATCGGTGACCGACGTACTGCCGACAGACCTTGTCGATCAGTCACTGGCAGCCGGCGAGAACCTGACGGGGACGGACCTGAGCGGCATCGCTGACGCCGTCGGCCAGGGCCAGGGCGTCCAGGAAATTGCCGTCGATGCCGCGAGCGGCGCTATTGAGGGCACCGCCGCCGAGCCGATCGTCACAGCGCTCGGTGACGCGCAGCCTTAGGTCGAGATCATCTTCTTCTCGATGCCGACACCGGCTTCGAGCGCCCGCTGATACTCGAGCGGCACGATCGCGGAGTCCTGCAGTGCGATGCCCGTCGAGTCGAAGATCGTGATCTCCTCCGGCGAGGTTCGTCCCGGCTTCTGCCCGGTGACGACCTCGCCGATCGAGCCGGCCAGGTCGTCCTCGGTGATCACGCCCTCCTTGAGCGGCACGTTGATCTCGCCGTCGTGGCGGCACTGGCGGATGTCGTCGACAAAGATGCGAGCGCCGACGAGCACGTCGGACTCGAGCTCCTGGTCGCCGTCCTTATCGGCGCCGACGGCGGCGATGTGCGTGCCGGGCGAGATCCACTCCTTCTTGATCAGGGGCTCGCGGGCCGGCGTGATCGTGACCACGACGTCAGCGCCGCGCACCGTGCTCTCGAGGTCGGTCGAGGTCTTGATCGGGTAGCGGCCCTCGAGCTTCGGCTCCATCACGGAGCGGAAATGGTCGAGCGTCGACTCGCGACGGCTCCAGACACGCACCTCATCCCACTCGAAGACGGTGTCGCAGGTCTCGAGCGCGCCCTCGGCCATGTTGCCGGCGCCAATGATCGCGAGCACCTTCGACTCGGGGCGGGCCATCCACTTCGCCGACACGGCCGCCGAGGCGCCGGTGCGCTGGACCGTGTGGTAGGAGCCGTCGCAGATCGCCAGCGGGAAGCCCGTCTCGGGGTCGGTGTAGATCAGGATCGAGAAGACGGTGGGGAGGTCGTACTTGTCGCGGTTGTTCTCGCGGATCGAGACCCACTTGCAGGCGGCGGCCTCGGGCTCCTCGATGTAGGAGGGCATGGCCTCCCACTCGCCGGGGTACTTGTCGAGGACGATGTGCCCCTTCGGGTCCATGTAGTACCGGCCCTCGCCGTGCATGCGATAGGCCTGCTCGACCCCCGCGACGTACTCGGCCGGCGTGACCAGACCCATCATGTCGGTACGGCTCAAGATCAGGGTCTTCTTGCTGCGCCAGCTCTCCACGATCGTCCTCCTCAGGGCGTTTCGGCGAGTGTAGAGCGCTTCGGGCGTCACGGTAGTGCCGCACACGATTGTGAACGTTTCTCAGGCCGCGTCAGATTTCCACGCGGCGCGCGTCTACGCTTATGCCATGGCCGTCGCCATTCCCCTGAGACGTGGGGCTCGCTCTCAATCCGAGGGCGCGCTGACGGCTGCCCTTTATCGGCAGCATGCGGGTGAGCTGCTGCGCTTCGCCTGGCATCGCCTTGGTCGCCTCGAGGATGCCGAAGACGCCGTGCAGGCCACGTTCTTGTCGGCGCACCGCGTACTCGCCGAGGGTGAGCGCGTGCGCGAGCCGCGGGCCTGGCTGTTCCGCATCCTGCGCAACGAGTGTCTGACGCGCCTTGCAATGACGAAGCGCCGCGGCGTCCACGAGGAGCTCGGCGAGTGGCATGCCGACTCCCGCGCCTCGGTCGCCGACCAGATGGAGTCGAACGACGAGTTCGATGTTGCCGTCGCGCTGCTCGCGACGCTGCCGGAGCAGCAACGCGAGGCAATCGTGCTGCGCGAATGGCTCGGCATGTCGGCGATCGAAACGGCCGACGTCCTCGACGTCACGCCGCAGGGCGTTGACGCGCTGGTCTACCGCGCTCGCAAGGCGCTGGTCGGTCTGGCCGACGTTGAGGAGGAGAGTGCGTGTGGCGTCGTCCGCCAGGCGCTCGCCGATGCCAAGGTCAACGCCAAGATCCGTGCGCACCTGCTGGCCTGTCGCTCGTGCCGTAGCGCCGCGCGCCGGCTGCACGCACCCGAGGAGATGGCAGCCGCCAACGGCTTCCTCCCGCTCGATTCGATTGCCTCGCGCCTCGGCGAGTCGATTCCCGGCTTCGCCGTTGCGGGTGGTGCTGTCGCGGCTGCTGGTGGTGGCGTAGCCGCTGCTGGCGTCGCTTCGTCGCTGCTTGCCGGTACGGCTGCCAAGGTCGTCGTCACGGTTGCCGTTGGCGCGGTCGTTGCCGCCGGCGCAGTGCGCGAGGCGCCGGCGATCCGCAACGCGCTGTCCCCCGCGAGCAACGTGCGTCAGCTCGCTACCGCGCCGCCGGCCAAGCCCGCCGCGTCGGCCGACGGCACCAAGCGCGTTGTGAGCGCAGCCCAGGCTGCCGCGGGCACTGCCGCCGCGAACGTTGCTGCGACGCCGGCCCCCAAGCCCGACCAGACGCCGATCGTGGCCGCGGCCGCTGCTGCGGCGGCGCCCGCGACGGTCGCACCGGAGAACGCATCCGCTCCGGCCGAGGCAGTACCGGCTGAGGCTGCGCCTGCTGTCGCGCCCGTTGAGCCTGCACCGGTTGCCGCCGTGCCGCCGACCGTGAAGACTCCGCCTGCGCCGACCACGCCCGCGCCGACGACGCCTGCGCCTGCGACCGGTTCGGCACCGAAGCCGACCACGCCTGCGCCGACGACACCCGTCGGCGGCAAGGCGCCGACGACTCCAGCCCCGACGACGCCTGCGCCCGCGACTGGTTCGGCACCGAAGCCGACCACGCCGGCCGCGCCCAGGACCGACAACGGCAAGAAGGCTGCCGAGGCGGCGGCAGAGCAGGCGAAGAGGGCCGCCGAGCAGGCTGCCGCACAGGCCAAGAAGGCTGCCGAAGCCGCTGCGGAGCAGGCGAAGAAGGCCGCTGAGGCCGCTGCGGAGCAGGCGAAGAAGGCTGCTGAGGCTGCGAAGAAGGCCGCCGAAGCTGCCAAGACGCCCGCCAAGGGCGCAGCGCCGGTTGCCGTTGCACCGGTGACGCCGGTCAAGAGCGCACCGAAGGGCGAGTCGCCGAAGCCTGCTGAGCAGACCAAGCCTGCCGAGCAGCCGAAGCAGTCGAAGCCCGCTGAGACGCCGAAGCCTGCCGAGCAGGCCAAGCCCGCCCCGGTTACCACTCCGGCGCCTGCACCGGCTGCGGCACCCGTC